>JANQKO010000383.1 GCA_028281075.1 Alphaproteobacteria bacterium
GTGAACGCCCGCAACGGGCTCTTTCCGGTCATTGCGGAGTCCGCTACCAATAACCGTTTCTGACCGAACTCCCACACTCAAGCGCTCTCATAGATTGGATTGGCGCTTTATGCAGCTGCTTGGAAAAGGCCACGCTGCCGTCGACGGTTGCGCTCCCCAGCAACCAATCGCGACAAAGCCATCCACAGGGATGGCTTTTTTTGCGTTCTGGGCTGTGCGATCCGGCCGCGATGGAGCCGATGGCGGCGGGACTAAACGGTCATTGAGGTGCCGCGGTAGATTCGGGCGCGGTAGCGTGAGTCCTGCGCGTCCGGGAGCGGGGCGCCCACCAGCAGCACGGCGCGGGCAAAGCGCGTCAGTTCTTCCTGATGCTCTGCCTCGTCGCGCGGCTCTTCCGAGCGCACGCGGCGCGTCAGGTTGATCTGGTTGGTGGGCACGTCGTGCACGAGGCGCTCGTTCTCGACAGCCAGCGTCGAGGTGAAGGCGTGCAGCGTCGTCTTGATGAAATTCGCCAGCGCGAAGGCGGGGCCGTCGGCGCCGACCGGGATGTCGGGCGTGACCAGAACCAACTGACAGTCGTCATAGAGCGACGCCTTCCGGGCGACGCGGAAATGCTGGGTCAGGTTCCGGTCGACGACGCGGGCGAACGCGTCCGGCGCCAGCGGCGCGTCGGCGTCGAACAGGCGGTCGGGCAGCGGCTCCGTCGGCATGGAGACGACGGTCGTCGGCCGCGGCCAGGTGACGAGCGCCTGATCCATCGCGCCCTCGAAATCCTCACCGGCGACAATGACGTGCACGGGCGCCCGCGGGCAGTCTTCCAGAAGCGCCACGACGGCGTCGCCGCCTTCCGCGGTCCGCGCGATGATGACGACATGCGCGACGCCGCATTCGACGATCATGCGGCGCACGGTGGCGGCCACGTAGTCGGACAGATGATCGCCGATGATCCAGACGGTCCGGCCGCGCATTTGCGCAAGCCGTTCTGACTTGGGGCTGCCGAACATCTCGCGCTCGGTGTTCGACCGTTCGACCCGCAGGCCGCCCGACGGCATGAAGGTCTCGCCGCTGACGGCGCGGTCGGCCAGGAAGAAAACGGTCGCCTGCGCCACCTCCTCCTCCGTCGGCATCGAGCCGAGATGAAGCTGCGACAGCACGCCCTGGCCGATCTTCTCGGCGTCCTTGGCGACCAGGCCCTCGGGCAGGAAGGGCAGGTCGTCGGGTGGCTCCGAGACGAGCCAGTTTCCGTCCGCCGTCCGCTCGGCCGGCGCCGCGCGCCAGTCGGGCAGGTCGAGCAGGTAGCCGCCCAGCCGCAGGCGGGAGACGAGCCGCGCCGCCAACGGACGGGTGAGCAGGAACTGGTCCCAGGTACAGATCCCGTCGCCTTGCGCGGCGAAGTCGAGCGCCAGGCGCCTCAGTTCCTGCGGCGCCTGGCTGTCATGCGACATCGCGCTGACGCTGTTGCCGGAGAGGCGGTTCAGCGCCCGGTCGAGCGGGGCGCCGTCGCGGACCGCGCGGATGACGGCGGCATAGATCGCATTCAGCCGCTTGTTCTCGAGTATCAGCCGCGCCCGGCGCAGGAACAGGCCCGGCCGGCCGCCGACGCCGGCCAACCTGTCGCCGGCCACGGGGCCGGGCGCGATGGCGTTGCATTGCACCTCTGGTCCGAGGAACGGCGAAAAGGCCTCGGCCATGGCGCGCTGACCCGCCTTGGAGACGGCATAGTCGGCCCGGTTCGGGTAGGCGACCGCGAGGAACTTCTCGCCGCCGAAATACGACGACACGTTGAGCACATAGCCGCCGCCCTGCGCCTTCATCAGCGGGACGGCCTCGTGCATCAGCACATAATTCGAGAGCAGGTTGGCGTTGAGCGTCGCGCGCCAGACCTCCACGTCCATGT
Source organism: Alphaproteobacteria bacterium (assembly GCA_028281075.1). Lineage (GTDB taxonomy): Bacteria > Pseudomonadota > Alphaproteobacteria > JANQKO01. Next base: position 1,898 of record JANQKO010000383.1, read on the forward strand.
CGACCACCATGTCCTCGCCGCCGGCGACGCCCGCGTTGTTGATCAGGTAATCGATCCGGCCGAATTCATCGAGTGTCGCCGTGAAAGCCCGCTTCAGTGACTCGAAGTCGCTGACGTCGACATCCGGCATGATCTTGACGCGGCGTTCGACGCTTGCCGCGCCCATATCCAGGAGTTCGTCAACGATGCGGTCCCGGGCGGCTTCGAGCTCGCTCGCGCGACGCGCGACCATCGTCACCTTGGCGCCGGCAAGCGCGAGCAGGCGCGCGATTTGTCCACCGATTCCGGCCGACCCGCCGGTGATGAACGCGACCTTGCCCAGATGCAGGCCGACGATGTTCTCCGCCGCGCCGACCATGGCCCGCCTGGCACCGGTGCCGACACCGATGCTGCTGGGCAATTTCAGATTGATCTCGGCGATCTGCTGATCCTTGAAGGCGACGCGGGTCGCGTGTCCGGCGGCGAAGCGCGTGTTTTCCTCGTCCCGGTTCGTGTAGCGAATAATCTGGTTGCCCCAAATGGGCAGCTTCTGCGTGCCTCTTTCGACGTTCACGCGCGATTCGTCGCGCCAGATCCGGATCAGCTGCTCGACGCCCGCCGTCAGAACCTCGTTGTAGGTTTCCCTGCCGCCGTCGCTGGGATTCGAGATGAAGACCACCCGCGGCGCCTGGATCAGGTCATCGCGGGACTTCCAGTACCGGCTGAGCGTGCGCGCGACCGCCATGGCGCCGGCGAGCTCGACATCCATGAACTCGTTCACGGTGGCGTCGTCCGCGCCGAGCAGGGATCCGACATAGTGATTGGGTGGCTTCACCGGCAGGACGAAGGCGTTGTTGATGGGGCCGTGCTCGGCCGAATAGGCCGCTAGACGCGCCTCCATCTTGTCGGGCTCGGTCCGGGTCAGCCGCTCGACGACCAGGCTCGGGCCGATGTTCTGGGCCCGCGCGCGCGCGCGCCTGGTCGACGTCGGCCTGGCGGGTCATGCCGAGCAGAACGCGGGCGCCGCAGTCGATCTGGATGCGCGCGATCTCCATCGCGTCGCGCCAATCCTCGCCCGCGAGGATGAGGACGCACATTCCGACCCCGTCGAAGGACCGCATGGACGGTCGCGTCATGAACGTCGAATGGTCGTCTTTCTTGACGATCATCCCGTGCGTCACGTCGAGCTCCACGCCGTTCAGCCCGCCGGCCTCGTCGCTGCCGAGGAACAGGCAGGCATTGGCGATATCCATCGGCGTCGGCAAGGTGTCAGCCCGGGGCCGCGGATCGTCCGCGTCGATCGCGCGCTTCAGCGTCATCTTGCTCAGGAAGAACGCTGCCGTCTCGCCGTCGCGGTTACCCTGCAGCTTGTCCATGGCGGCGAAAACGGTCCGGATGCGCTCGCTTTCGATCGGTCCGGGGAAGATGTTGTTGACGCGAATGCCGCGCTGGCCGAGCTCGCTGGCGAGCTGCCGGGAGAAGGCGTTGAGGGCCGCCTTCGGCATGACATAGGGCGCGCGTCCGTAATACTGCTCGTGCGAGAAGATCGTGGAGACATTCACGATCGCGCCGCCGACAGGCATGTAGGACGCGGCGATCCTGGCCGTGTTCCAGGTGACGCCGAGGATGTTGCGCATGGCGTCCGGCACGGTTTCGGTGTCGCCGCACGCCGCCATCTCCTCGCGCGTCAAGGGCACGTTCTCGATCGGCTGTTTCGGGCCGGCCGAACCGGCGTTGTTGACCAGCACGTCGATGCGGATGAATTGCTCCGCCACCCGGGCCAACGCCGCCCTGACCGAATCCGGGTCGCCGCCGCCGAAGACGGCGGCCTGCACCCGCCCGGCAGGCGCGCCCGTGTCGGCGATCACGGCTTCCCGCGCCGCCTCCATGCGCTCGTGCGAGCGGCCAGCCATGATGACGCGCGCACCTTCGCGCGCGAAGCGCCGGGAGATGACGCTGCCCAGGTTGCCGGCCGCGCCGGTGATGATCGTGGTCTTGCTGGCCAGCCGTCCTTCGGGCGCTTCCTGATGTGCCAACGAACTGTCGATCATGCGTGTCTTGCGGGCCATCGCGGCTCCTTGCCCACCTACGCGCTGATCGGGAGCGGCTCGCTGACAGCAGCGGGGAGGCGGAAGTGGACGTTCTCGGTGACGCCGTCGAGCTCCGAGATCTCGATTCGGTAAAGCCTGTCGAGGCGTGCGATGACTTCCTCGACCAGTTCTTCCGGGGCCGAGGCGCCGGCGGTAAGGCCGACGGTCGAAGCGCCCGCGAGCCAGCGCGGGTCAAGGGCTCGGGCGTCGGCGATCAGGTGGCTCGGCCGGCCGGCCTGCGCGCCGATCTCGCGCAGGCGGTTGGAGTTGGAGCTGTTCGACGCGCCGACCACCAGGATGACGTCGGCGACCTCGGCCAACGCACGCACCGCCTGCTGGCGGTTCTGCGTGGCATAGCAGATGTCGCGGACATCGGGCCCGACGATATCCGGGAAACGGACGGTCAGCGCCCGGATGATCTCGCGGGTATCGTCGACGCTGAGCGTGGTCTGGGTCACATAAGCAAGTCGCGACGGATCCCGCGGTGCAAGCGCGGCGACATCGGCGACCGAGCTCACCAGATGTACCGGGCCGTCGATCTGCCCCATGGTGCCCAACACCTCGGCGTGGCCGCGGTGTCCGACCAGCACGATGTCGTAACCCTTCGCCGCGTAGCGCTGACCCTCGCGATGGACCTTGCCGACCAACGGGCAAGTGGCGTCGATCACCTCCAGCTGGCGGGCATCGGCGGCACGCTCGACCTTGCGCGCGACGCCGTGCGCGCTGAACACGACCACGGCGCCCGGCGGGATCTCCTCGACGTCCTCGACGAAGATGGCGCCCTTGCGCCTGAGACGGTCGACGACGCGCTGATTGTGGACGATCTCGTGCCGCACATAGACCGGTGGCCCGAACCGTGCCAATGCGCGATCGACGATCTCGACCGCGCGTTCGACGCCGGCGCAGAAGCCGCGTGGCTTGGCGAGGACGATGCGCAGGCTGCGGTTTCGTCCGTCGTTCATCGGTCAGGCTCTGGTGCCGGCCACCGCCATGCTGTCCGCCCGCCGGCTAGCTGCCGATGAAGTGCAGCACGAGCTCGCGGGTTCGGGTCACGCGGCGGTGCTCGAAGAGATAAATGCCTTGGAACTGGCCCAGCATCATGCGCCCGTCCGTGACGGGGATGTTGAGGTGCGTCTGCGTCAGCGCGCCCTTGATGTGCGCCGGCATGTCGTCCGGACCTTCGGCGATATGCCGGTACAGACGGGTTTCTTCGGGGACGAGGTGCAGGAAGAAGGTCTCGAGATCGCGCTGAACGTCGTCGTCGAAGTTCTCCTGAATCAGGATCGAAGCCGAGGTATGACGGATGAACACCGTCAGCATGCCCTGGCCGACATGCTGGCCGTCGAGCCAGTCCGCGACGTCGCCGGTGATCTCCTGCAGGCCCTGCGTCTCGCACCGCAGGGACAGGCAATCCTGAACCTGCCGGAAGGGTACGCTCACCTGCCGGTTGACGACCTCGTCAAACGCATAGGCATTCACGGCATGCGCTGCTGTCGCGACGTTGCTTGTCATTTCAACCTCTTCTGACGTCTCAATCCGAAGCCTTCACTTTGTGTAAAATACCTGTTACAAATGCTAGTGTAAAGTATATGTTACACACAGTGGAACGGCGGATGTCAATCGGGTGTTATAGACAGCGTTTCCGCATCGGTTTTCGCCAGTTTCCGGCCAACAATGTTTGGCCGGTCGGATAGACGGGTGACGTCGCCATGACAGCAACCTTCCCGTTTTCAGCGATTGTCGGTCAGGACGAGATGAAGCTGGCCCTGCTGTGCGCGGCCATCGATGCCAGCATCGGCGGTGTTCTTGTCTTCGGCGACCGCGGCACGGGCAAATCGACGGCCGTGCGCGCATTGGCGGCGCTGCTGCCAAAGATGCGGGTGGTGCCGGACTGCCATTACAATTGCGATCCGGGCGTGCCGGACCATCTCTGCAGCAATTGTGGCGCGAGAAGCCGCAACGGTCGGACGCGGAGCCGGCTGGCCTCTGTCCCTGTCGTGGATCTGCCGCTTGGCGCGACCGAGGATCGTGTGGTTGGCGCGCTCGATCTCGAGCGGGCGCTCACCCGGGGCGAGAAGGCATTCGAGCCCGGGCTTCTCGCCCGCGCCCATCGCGGCTTCCTCTATATCGATGAAGTGAATCTGCTGGAGGATCATCTGGTCGACGTGCTGCTGGACGTCGCGGCGTCGGGCGAGAATGTCGTCGAACGCGAGGGCCTGAGCGTGCGCCATCCCGCCCGCTTCGTGCTGGTCGGCAGCGGCAATCCGGAGGAGGGCGAACTGCGGCCGCAGCTTCTCGACCGCTTCGGCCTCTCGGTCGAGGTCAAGACGCCGGAGGATATCGCCACGCGCATCGAGGTGGTGCGCCGGCGCGACGCCTTCGAACGCGATCCGGTCGGCTTCGTGGCGAAATGGAAGCGGCAGGACGGGCGGCTTCGACGTCGTCTGGTCGCGGCGCGCGAGCGGCTGCCGTCGGTCGAGGTGCCGGACGCCGCGCTGGAAAAGGCCGCGCAGCTCTGCATGGGGCTCGGGACCGATGGTCTCCGAGGCGAACTGACACTGATCCGGGCCGCCCGCGCGCTGGCCAGCTTGGAGGATGACGGCGCGGTCGACGAAACGCATATCGCCCGGATGGCGCCGTCGGCGCTCAGGCACCGGCTCAGGCGGGACCCGCTTGACGAGGCCGGATCGTCCGTCCGGGTCGAGCGCGCCGTCGAAGAGCTGTTGCACGCATGAGCGGGGCGGCTGCCGGCACGGTCTTGCCGTGGACCGATGCCGTACGCGCCGCGATGCTGTTCGCGACCGATCCGTTCGGTCTGCATGGCGTGTGTCTGCGGGCGCAGGCCGGTCCCGTGCGCGACCAGTGGCTGACTCTGTTTCGCGGCTGCCTGCCGACCGCCATGCCAGTGCGCCGGCTGCCGATCCATAGCACTGAGGAGCGGCTGTTGGGCGGGCTCGACCTGGCGGCGACGCTTGCCGCCGGCCGGCCGGTGGCGGCGCGGGGTGTCCTGGCGGAGACCGACGGCGGCATCCTGCTGCTGGCGATGGCCGAGCGGCTGCCGGCATCGACGGCGGCGCACCTTGGCGCGGTGCTGGACACTGGCCAGGTCGTATTGGAACGTGACGGCCTGACGCTGCGGACGCCGGCCCGCTGCGGCATTGTTGTGCTTGACGAAGGGTTGGCCGAGGACGAATGCCCGCCAGCGGCGTTGCTCGACCGGTTGGCCTTTCATGTGCAACTCGACGACATCGGTGTGAGGGCGACCGCCCTGCCGGACGATTGCGCTGGTCAAGTCGCCGCCGCCCGTGAACGGCTTTTGGCAGTGACGTCCGACGACCGGATCCTGGTCGCGCTCTGCGAAGCCGCAAGCGGCCTGGGGATTACCTCGGTTCGGGCGCCGCTCCTGGCTTTGCGGGCGGCCCGCGCGAGCGCGGCTCTCGACGGCCGTGACGCCGTCATCGATGCCGATGCAGCGGCGGCCGGGCGGCTGGTGCTGGCGTCGCGGGCGACGGCATTGCCGGACGCCGAACCGGATGGCGTGCCCGAACCGCACGAGCCGGACCCTCAGCCACCGGGCGATATGCAATCGAACGACGATGATGAGCCGGGTGGCGACGCGCCGCTGAGCGATCTGGTGGTCGCGGCCGCGCGCGCGGCGATGCCGGCGGGACTGTTGGCGCAGCTGCAGCAGACCGGCCAAGGCAGAGCACGCAAAATCTCGCCGGGCAAGGCCGGGTTGCGGCACGGATCGGCGCAGCGAGGGCGGCCGATCGGCGTGCGCAAGGCCACGGCGCGGTCGGGCGTTCGCTT
>JANQKO010000541.1 GCA_028281075.1 Alphaproteobacteria bacterium
CGGTCGGACGCGATGCAGAGGTCGCAGTGCTGGACCAGGATGACGCCGCCGCCGACGCACCAGCCGTCGACCGCGGCGATCACCGGCTTGTCGAGCGGCCGCGCGACGCCGGGTGAGAAGGCCCACATCTCGGGCGCGTCGTCGAGGTCGGCGCCGCCGGAGAAGTGCGCGCCGGCGCCGGTCAGGATCGCGACCCGGTCGTCGCCGGCCTGGAAGCGCCGCCAGGCCGCGGCCATCTGGTCGCGCACGGCGGTGCTGAGCGCGTTGCGCTTGTCCGGCCGGTTGATGGTGACGACGGCGACGCCGTCGATCGATTCATACAGCACCACGGCGTCGGTCACGGCAATCTCCCGGTTTGTCGAAATCAAAATTTACCGCCAAGACGCCAAGGCACCAAGGTCACGCCGCCTGTTTGGCGCGTTGCCGGGCTGTCCTTGGTGTCTTGGTGTCTTGGTGTCTTGGCGGTTAGCTTTTATCTACTCCGCGGCGGCCGTTGTCGGAGCACCGAAGTTTTCCAACGGGCCGAGGGTCTTTTCGATCATCGGGCGGATGTCGCTGGCGAACAGCTCGATGGTCCGCAGCGCCTTGCGATAGTCCGACTCGCCGACCTGGAAGTGGAACATCATGTGGCTGGGACGGGCCCGGCTGATCTCCTCGGTCAGCCGCTCGGCGATGGTCTCGCAGTCGCCGACCAGCAGGTTGTCGGCGATGGTCTCGAGGTCGGGCTCGTTGTCGGCCGGCTGCTCGACGACCATGCCGCCGTCCATGATCTCGACGCCGCGGCGCAGGTTGTTGGCGAGCCGCATCTGGTGGCGCGCGTTCTCGCAGTATTCAAGGCTTTCCCGGCGGTTGCCGGTGACGCACATGAAACGCTGGATGCCGAGCGGCATGGTCTCCGGATCGCGGCCCTCGGCCTTGAACGAGTCCGCGATCCTGGCCCGCATCTCGACCTGGTAGTCGGCGCCGAAGAAGCGGCCGGTGAACATGGGCACGTAGCCGCGGCGGGCGGCGGCGCGGTGGATCGAAGCTGAGTCGCCGGCGATCCAGACCTCGGGCATGCCGTTGACGGGGCGGACGCTGATATGGGTCTCGGGGATCTGGAAATGCTCACCCTCGTAGCTGAAGGTCTCCTGGCCGAAGGCGAGCGCGACCATGTCCATCATCTCCCAGGTGACCTCCTTGGAGACCGCGAGGTCGGCGCCGAAGCGGGAGAACTCGAACGGCTGGTAGCCGCTGCCGATGCCGAGGATCAGGCGGCCGTCGCAGAGCGAGTCGGCCATGCCGATCTCGGCGATCAGGCGCATGGGATGGTAGAGTGGCATGACGACGATCGCCGGGGCCAGCTTGATGCGGCTGGTCTCGCCGGCGAGGCGCGCCACCATCATCAGCGGCGACGGGCAGACGCAGTAGTTGGAGAAATGGTGCTCGGCGAACCAGGCCGCGTCGAAGCCCGCCTGCTCGGCCAGCTTCACCTGCTCGACGGCCTCGTCGAACAGCTTCTTCGCCGGCGTGCCGCGCGTGCGGTGGCCCATGAGGTTGAACTGGCCGAACTGCATCGATTTCCTCCCTGCCGGCGGCGCGCCGTTGGCGCTAGAATACGAACAAATGTCCGTTTCCACCAAGCGGCAAGGTTCCGGCGGAACCCTGGCGCCGCCGCCGCTGGCGGGCCGGACGCCCTTGTTCTATGACTATGTCGGCGACATGAACGAGGTGCCGGGCCGCCGGTGGACGGCCGCCCAATGGAGAATGAGGAGGGATCATGACGGGCGTGTTGAACGGCAGGGTCGCCGTGGTGACGGGCGCGGGCTCGGGCATCGGCCGGGCGATCACGCTCAGGTTCGCGGCCGAGGGCGCGAACGTGCTGGCGGTCGACCGCGACGCCGAGGGCAATGCCGAGACCGCGCAACTGGCCCGGCCGTCGCCGGGGCGCGTCGATCTGTGCGCCTGCGACGTCACCGACGCGACCGCGCCGGACGATGTCATGAAAGCCTGTGACGACGCCTTCCGGCGGCTCGACATCCTGGTCAACAATGCCGGGATCGGCGGCGCCAGGCCGGCGCACGACACCGATGACGCCGATCTCGACCGGTTCGCCGACGTGAACCTGCGCGCCGCGTTCCGCTTCGCCCGGGCGGCGGTGGGCGAGATGCGGGCGCGCGGCGGCAGCATCGTCAACATGGCCTCGGTGTTCGGCCTGCGCGGCTTTCCCGGCAGCTCGATCTATTCCGCCACCAAGGCGGCGCTGATCGGCCTGACGCAGAACATGGCGGCGGACTATGGGCCCGACGGCATCCGTGTGAACGCCCTGGCGCCCGGCTTCATCGAGACGCCGCTGACGGCCGAGCGCATCGCCACGAACGAATGGTTCGTCGACGCCATGGTCGGCGGCACGCCGCTGGGCCGTGTCGGCCAGCCGGAGGACGTCGCCGCGGCGGCGCTGTTCCTGTGCTCGGACGACGCGGCCTTCATCACCGGTCAGGTGCTGGCGGTCGATGGCGGCTGGAGCACGACGAAGTTCCGGCCGCCGGTGGATGGCTGAAGCAAATTCGCTGACTCGGAGCACGATGCAACGTCCGGAGAAGGCCCTCACCCCAACCCTTGAACGTATACGTTCAAGCCCGCAAGCGGGAGAGAGGGGGCCGCAGCCGCTGTGGTTTGTTGTCCCCTCTCCCGCCTGCGGGAGAGGGAGGGACCCGCGCGACGGCAGTCGCGTGGGAGGGTGAGGGTTGGCGATGACGTCGGATCTCAACATCCTACGAAAACCTGTCAGCGAGCCGTCGGCCTGGACGGCCGAGGACCTGGCGGCGGATCGGTCTTGGTTGCAGACGTTCACGCCGACCGAGTTGGCGGAGATCGACGCCGCGGTCGCGGCCGTGCGGTCGCGGGGGGTCGGCGCTTACGCGTTCGGCCGTGACGACTTCCCCTTGCCGACGCTCGGCGCGCGCTTGCGGGACATCGCCGACGACCTGGAAAACGGCCGCGGCGTCGTGCTGCTGCGCGGGTTGGCGCCCGAACGCCACGACATGGACGCGCTCTACACGCTCTATTGGGGCCTGGCGGTGCATCTGGGCGGGCCGATCGCGCAGAATGCGCGAGGCGATCTGATCGGGCAGGTGACGGACGGCGGCCGGGACTACCAGGCAAGGAACGTGCGCGGCTACACGACCAGGGCGGCGCTGCGGCCGCATTGCGATGCCTGCGACGTGGTCGGGCTGCTGTGCGTGCACCCGGCCCGGACCGGCGGCGCGAGCTGTACCGCCAGCACGGCGACGATCTACAACACGATCCTGGCCGAGCGGCCGGAATACATCGAACCGCTGTGCCGGGGCTTCCACTTCGACCTGCGCGGCGAGGGCGTGACCGACGACCCGGACGAGGTGACGTTCAACCGGGTGCCGGTGTTCAGCTATTTCGACGGCCGGCTGAGCTGCCGCTACAACGGCAAGACCATCATCGACGGCATGGCCAAGGCCGGCGTGCCGCTGTCGGGCGTGGACCTGGCCGCCGTCGAGTTCGTGCGCGAACTGGCCATGCGGCCGGGCATCCGCTTCGACATGGACTTCCGGCCGGGCGACATCCAGTTGCTGAACAACCACATG
>JANQKO010000625.1 GCA_028281075.1 Alphaproteobacteria bacterium
CATCCAGGCCTCGGGCGGTCTGCTGTTCCTTCGAGGTCGCCTTGTCCTTGGCGCTGACGTTGACGATGCCGTTGGCGTCGATATCGAAGGTGACCTCGATCTGCGGCACGCCGCGCGGCGCCGCCGGGATGCCGACCAGGTCCAACTGACCGAGCAACTTGTTGTCGGCCGCCATCTCGCGTTCGCCCTGGAACACCCGGATCGTGACGGCGTTCTGGCCGTCCTCGGCGGTCGAGAAGGTCTGGCTCTTCTTGGTCGGGATCGTCGTGTTGCGATCGATCAACCGGGTGAAGACGCCGCCCAGCGTCTCGATACCTAGCGACAGCGGCGTCACGTCCAGCAGCAGCACGTCCTTGACGTCGCCCTGCAGCACGCCGGCCTGGATGGCCGCGCCGATGGCGACGACCTCGTCCGGATTGACGCCCTTGTGCGGGTCGCGGCCGAAGAAGTTCTTCACCGTCTCGGCGACCTTTGGCATGCGGGTCATGCCGCCGACCAGCACCACGTCGTGGATCTCGCCGGCGCTGAGGCCGGCGTCCGACAGCGCCGCCTTGCAGGGCGCGACGGTGCGCTCGATCAGGTCCTCGACCAGCGCTTCCAGCTTCGAGCGGGTCAGCTTCATGGTCAGGTGCTTCGGCCCGCTGGCGTCGGCGGTGATGAACGGCAGGTTGACCTCGGTCTGCACCGAGTTCGACAGCTCGATCTTGGCCTTCTCGGCGGCTTCCTTCAGCCGCTGCAGCGCCAGCTTGTCGGCGCGCAGATCGATGCCGGCCTCTTTCTTGAACTCGTCGGCCAGGTAGCTGACGATGCGCATGTCGAAGTCTTCGCCGCCCAGGAAGGTGTCGCCGTTGGTCGACTTGACCTCGAAGACGCCGTCGCCGATCTCCAGGATCGACACGTCGAAGGTGCCGCCGCCCAGGTCGTAGACGGCGATGGTCCGGCTCTCGGCCGACTTCTCAAGGCCGTAGGCCAGCGCCGCCGCCGTCGGCTCGTTGATGATGCGAAGGACCTCGAGGCCGGCGACCTTGCCGGCGTCCTTGGTGGCCTGCCGCTGCGAATCGTTGAAGTAGGCCGGGACCGTGATCACCGCCTTCTCGACCGTCTCGCCGAGATAGCTCTCGGCCGTCTCCTTCATCTTCTGCAGCACGTAGGCCGAAATCTGGCTGGGCGCGTATTTGTCGCCGCGCGATTCAACCCAGGCGTCGCCGTTGTCGGCCTTGGCGATGTCGAACGGGACCATGTCCCGCATCTCCTTCGTCGTCCTGTCCTCGAACGGACGCCCGATCAGGCGCTTGATGGCGAAAAAGGTGTTCTCGGGGTTGGTCACCGCCTGGCGCTTCGCCGGCTGGCCGACCAGCAGTTCCTTCTCTTCGGAAAACGCCACCATCGACGGTGTCGTGCGCATGCCCTCGGAGTTCTCGACCACCTTCGCGTTGGAACCTTCCATGATGGCGACGCACGAATTGGTCGTCCCCAGGTCGATTCCGATTACCTTACTCATTGTCCATTACCTCCTGCGGCAGGTCTTGGCGGCCACATTGGCACCGCGTCGGACCCCCATGGTTTCTGCGGAAATTGCAGCATTCAATCACACGGGCGGTATATAGGACCGGAATAGGTCCATCGCAACCGTCAGCGTTGCCTTCCGGCTACAACCCGTTGCCATAATGCTACATCCCGGCGCCGCCCCGGGGCCGGGTGGGGGAACGGGCCGGCCAGGCCATTCCCGGACGATCTCTCAAGCCTGGGTATCGACCTTGCCGCCGGCGGCGGCCTTGTCGGCCGGCTCGGTGGACCGGGCCTTGGCCACGACCACCATGGCCGCGCGCAACAGGCGGTCGTGGATGGTGTAGCCGGTCTGCATGACCTGGACGACGGTGCCCGGCGCGGCGCTGTCGTCCTCGATCTGGGTCATCGCCTGGTGCAGATTCGGGTCGAGTTTCTCGCCAACGGGATCGACCGGCCGAACACCATGCTTCTCCAGGGTGTTCAGCAGCTCGCGCTCGGTCAGCTCGACGCCCTCCAGCAGGCTCGCCAGCGCCGGATTGTCGTCGCGGGCCTCGGCGGCCACGCTGTCGAGCGCCCGGCGCATGTTGTCGGCCACGCCCAGCAGGTCGCGGGCGAAATCGGCGATCGCGTATCTCCGCAGGTCGTCGCGCTCGCGGTCGGTCCGGCGCCGCAGGTTTTCGGTCTCGGCCACCGCCCGCAGCAACCGGTCCCGCAGGTCGGCGGCCTCGGTGGCCAGCGCCGCCATCGCGTCCGTTTCGCCGTCGCCGGCCGCGTCGGCGTCCGCCGTGTTCGCCGCGATATCCGCCGCCGCGGCTTCGGCCGCGTCGGCGGCGGGATCGTCCGCCGGTCCCGCGGCCGGCGGCCCGTCCTCGGGCGCGGCCTCGTCCGGCGTGGCGGCCTTGTCCCCGGCCTCGGCCCGGTCCGGCCGTTCGTCGTCTTGCTGGCTGATCATCTGATCCTCAAATCCCGTTACCTTGAAATGCAGGGTGGATGCGTGCCGCGAGGCCGCTATCCCATCATGCGGCCGATCACCTGGGCGGTATAGTCGACCATGGGGACGATGCGGGCATAATTGAGATGCGTCGGGCCGATCACGCCGATGGCGCCGACGACCTGGTGGCGGCTGTCGCTGTAGGGCGCGACGATCAGCGACGATCCTGACATGGAGAACAGCTTGTTCTCCGATCCGATGAAGATCCGCACGCCCTCGGCCTCGTGCGTCAGGTCGAGCAGCTTGATCACTTCCTCGGCGTTTTCCAGGTCGTCGAACAGCCGGCGGATGCGCTCCAGGTCCTCAATGGCGTTGACGTCGTCCAGCAGGTTGGCGTGGCCGCGCACGATCAGCGTCGCGCGCTCCTCGCCGCCACCCCAGATGGCGAGGCCCTCGGCGACCACCTTGGCCGACAGCTCGTCCAGCTCGGCCCGCTTCTGGTCCAGCTCGCCGGTGATCTCGAAGCGGGCCTCGGTCAGCGTCCGGCCGCGCAGGCGGGCATTCAGGTAGTTGCCGGCTTCGACCAGGGCCGAGGCCGGCAGGCCCGTCGGCAGGTCGACGATCCGGTTCTCGACCATGCCGCCCTCGGTGACGGTGACGACGATCGCCCGTTCGTCGCCCAGCGCCACGAACTCGATATGCTTCAAGGCCGCCTCGCTCTTCGGCGCGATGACCACGCCGGCGCATTGCGACAGGCCGGACAGCAGGTCCGAGGCCTCGGCGAGCACGGTTTCGAGGTTGCGGCCGACCTGGTGGCAGCGGCCCTCGATCGAGGCGCGCTCCGCTTCGGTCAGATTGCCGATTTCCAGCAGGCCGTCGACGAACAGCCGCAGGCCGGCCTCGGTCGGCAGGCGGCCGGCCGACGTGTGCGGCGCGAACAGCAGGCCGGCGGCCTCGAGATCCGCCATCACGTTGCGGATCGAGGCCGGCGACAGGCCGATATCCAGGCGCCGCGACAAGGTCCGCGAGCCCACCGGGCCGCCCGTCTCCATATAGGCGGCGACGATCTCGCTGAAGACGGCGCGGCTGCGTTCGTTCAGCTCGCTGATGATCGCGATCGATGGTCGTTCGACGGTCATGTCGTCCGTTCGTGCCGATATCCATCGCCAACGTAGTAACGCGGCCGCACGGCGTCAACGCGGCGGCGCGGCCGGGGTTCTCCTGGACGCCGCCGGTCGGGAGCGCTAGAAACCGTGGTTCGAATTTGACAGGAGGTCGAGATGCGCCCATCGGGCCGCGCGCCGGATGAACTGCGTCAGGTCGGCATGGAGCCTGGCTTCTCCAAGCATGCCGAGGGGTCCTGCCTGATCCGCTTCGGCGATACCCACGTGCTGTGCACGGCCAGCGTGATCGACAGCGTGCCGCCCTGGATGCGCAACACGGGCCGCGGCTGGGTGACGGCCGAATACGGCATGCTGCCGCGGTCGACGAACCAGCGCACCGACCGCGAGGCCGCGCGCGGCCGGCAGTCCGGGCGCACGCAGGAGATCCAGCGCCTGATCGGCCGCTCGCTGCGCGCCGTCACCGACCTGGAGGCCGTCGGCGAGCGTCAGATCCGGGTCGACTGCGACGTCCTGCAGGCCGACGGCGGCACCCGGACGGCCGCGATCACCGGTTCCTGGGTGGCGCTGCGGCAGGCGTTTCAATGGATGCGGGACCAGGGGCTGATCGAGCGCCTGCCGCTGACCGACCATGTCGCGGCGATTTCCTGCGGCCTGCACGGCGGCGCGGCCGTGCTCGATCTGGACTATGCGGAGGATTCGACGGCACAGGCGGACGCCAATTTCGTGCTGACGGGCGCCGGCGGCGTCGTCGAGATTCAAGGCACGGCCGAGGACCACCCCTTCACACGCGACGAATTCAACGCCCTGCTCGATCTCGCCGAGGCCGGGATCGAGCAGCTCGTGCACCTGCAGAAACGGGCGCTGGGACTTGACTGACGCCGCCGGCAGCGCGCGGCGGCGGTTCACGGGCGACCGCCTGGTCGTCGCCAGCCACAATCCCGGCAAGGTGCGCGAGCTCGCCGACCTGCTGCGGCCGTTCGCGGTCGACTGTGTGTCCGCCGGCGACCTGGGGCTGCCGGAGCCGGAGGAGACCGGCACCACCTTCATCGCCAATGCCGAGCTGAAGGCGCTGGCGGCGGCGACCACGGCGGACCTGCCGGCGATCGCCGACGATTCCGGCCTGGAAGTGGCCGCGCTCGACGGCGATCCCGGCATCTATTCGGCGCGCTGGGCCGGGCCGGGCAAGGACTTCGCTTTCGCCATGCGGCGGGTCGAGACGGCGTTGCAGGCGGCCGGCGCCGTGACGGCGGACCGGCGGCGGGCCAATTTCGCCTGCGCCCTGTCGCTGGCCTGGCCGGACGGCCATGTGGAATCCTTCTTCGGCCGCGTCGACGGCGCGCTGGTCTGGCCGCCGCGGGGCGATCGCGGCTTCGGCTACGATCCCATGTTCCTGCCCGACGGACGCGACCTGACCTTCGGCGAGATGGCGGCCGACGACAAGCATGCCATCAGTCATCGGGCGGTGGCGTTCCGGCTGCTGATCGATGCCTGTTTCGACGGCTGACCGACACGGCGCGACGGCGGCCGGCCTGGATGCCGGCTTCGGCGTCTACGTGCACTGGCCGTTCTGCCTGTCGAAATGCCCCTACTGCGATTTCAACAGCCACGTCCGCGACTCGGTGGACCAGGCCCGCTGGCGGGCGGCGCTGCTGCGCGACATCGATCATCAGGCCGACCGGCTGGCCGGCCGCCGGGTCGGCAGCATCTTCTTCGGCGGCGGCACGCCGTCGCTGATGCCGCCGGAAACGGTCGCCGCCGTCATCGACCGGATCGTCGCGCGCTGGCCGCTGCGCGATGGCGTCGAGATCACGCTGGAGGCCAATCCGACCTCCGTCGAGGCGGCGCGCTTCGCCGCCGCCGCGGCGGCCGGCGTGAACCGGATTTCGCTCGGCGTCCAGGCCCTGGACCCGGCGGCGCTGCGGTTCCTCGGCCGGCAACACGGTGTCGACGAGGCGCTGGCGGCGGTCGGCCTGGCGCATCGCCATGCCGGCCGGGTGTCGTTCGACTTGATCTATACCCGGCCGGGCCAGGGCCTGGCCGATTGGCGGGCCGAGCTCGGCCGCGCCCTGGCGCTGGCGGACGGGCACCTGTCGCTCTATCAGCTCACCATCGAGGAAGGCACGGCGTTCCATCTGGCCGCCGCCCGCGGCACGCTGACCCTGCCCGACGACGAGACCGGCGCCGCGCTCTACGAAGCGACCCAGGCGATGTGCGCCGAGGCCGGCCTGCCGGCCTACGAAATCTCCAACCATGCCGCGCCGGGCCACGAATGCCGGCATAACCTGATCTACTGGCGCGGCGGCGAATATGCCGGCATCGGTCCCGGCGCCCACGGCCGTATCCGGCGTGGCGGCGCCTGGCGGGCGACGGCGCAGAGGCGCCGGCCGGAGGACTGGCTGGCCGCCGTCGAGCGCGCCGGCCATGCCATCGAGACGGATGCCGCCATCGACGCCGACGCCCGCGCCGAAGAACGGCTGATGATGGGGCTGCGCTTGGTCGAGGGGGTCGCGCTCGCCGGTTTCGCGGCCGATATCGGCCGTGCCCTGCCGGACTGGATCGGCGCCGTCCGGCTGCGGCCGCTGCTGGCGGACGGCTATCTGGCGCTCGACGAGACCCGCCTGCGGGCGACGCCGAAAGGACGCCAGGTCCTGAACGCGGTGCTGGCCCGGTTGCTGGCCTGAGGCCTCGGCGCCTGGCCCCAAGGGCGAGTTCACCTGAAAAACGGTTCACCACGAAGACGCAAAGGCACGAAGAACAAACCGGTCGATCGGCGCTTCGCGCCACCCATTCTTGGTTCTCCGGTGTCTTTGTGGTGACCCCCTTCTTTCGGGATTCCGTGCGGTTGGCGGGCCGGTGTATTGACCACAGAGGCACCGAGGCACGGAGAACAAACGGGCTGATGGCGCTTCGCGCCAACCAACTCCATTTTGTTCTCGGTGCCTCTGTGGTGATCTCGCCTTTTCCAGCCGGGCCGCGTCGCGGCGGCGGCAAGGCAGTGGATGTCACCGCCATGACGCCAAGACGCCAAGGCACCAAGATCACGCCGCCGTTGCCTGTCCCTTGGTGTCTTGGCGCCTTGGCGGCGAATTCACCCGAA
>JANQKO010000632.1 GCA_028281075.1 Alphaproteobacteria bacterium
TCCGTCATCGGCAGGTTGCGCGTCGCCTCGTAGGCCAGCAGCAGGCTGATCTCGCGCAGCAACTGCCGGAACAACGCCGTCGGCGTGTCGTTGCGCCGCATGGCGGTCAGCTTGTGGCGGATGAGCGGATGGTCGACCACGGTGATGTTGTCGGGCACGGGCCAAGGTCCTTTCGGATCGCGGATGCAAGTCAACGACCTAGAGTGCCCGCAAACGCGCGGCGTTGAAAGATGCCGTGACGCGTCCCGGCCGCCGCTGGTATGACCCCGAGGGGGAACCCGGGGTCAGAAGACCGTGCCGTCGCTGGAGAGCGTGATCGGCGGTTCGCCGCCGGGACGGCGTTCGCGGGCCAGGCGGCGGCCGGCGCTCCAGGTACCGCCCTGCAGCACCTTGGGCAGGGGCAGGGCGGCGGCGTCGCGGCCGAGGCGGTCGCGGACGGCGTCGGCGACGCGGTCCAGCAATGCCACGGTCAGCGCCCGCCATTCGACGATGACCGCGGCGCCGGCTTCGTGCGGCCGGGTCAGCACCGCGTCGTGCCGGGGCACGAGCAGGCCGGTATCGATCATCAAGCCGCCGTTGCGATATTCGGCGAGGCCGGTCAGCGCATCGAGGTCGGTGACCGCGATGCCGGCGTCCTCCAGCGGCTCGACCAGCGAATAGGTCAGCCATTGCGACAGCTTGTGCAGCGGCACCAGGCCGGCGGCCGGACTGTCGCCGCCGATCTTCGGATGCGGCCAGACGTCGCCGAGATTGACGCCGTCGAGGGTGATGCGTCCCGGCCAGATCGGTTCCAGGCCGCGCAACACGGCGGCCAGGATCGCCGCGGCCGGCAACCGGCCATCCGTTGCCTGGCCGGCGAGATGGTCGAACAGATTGCCGACACGCGGCGCCTCGGGGCCGAAGACCTCGGGGCATCGCCGCAGCGCGCCGCCCAGGCCCCGCATCAAGGCCGCCCGGCCGGACAGTCCGACCAGCGGATTGTCGTCGCGGACCTGGAAGGCGGCGGCGAGCGCCGTTTCGTCGACGCCTTCGAGCGCCGCCGCGTCGGCCCGGAGCGGCGCGTCCGGCCGGTCGGCGAAGCCGCCGGCGGCGAACAGATCGAAGCTGGCGATCGCCAGCCCCTCGGAGCGCCGATAGCGGTTGCCGGTCGCGGCCTCGTCGTAGCGCCAGGCGGCGCCGGCACCGGCGTCGAGCAGCACGCTGGTCACCGCCAGGTCGATGCGAATGCGGGCCAACTCGTCGGCGCCGACGCCGGTGAGCTGGGCCACGAGCCGTCGCCAGCGGTCGATGCCATCGAGATCGAAATGCCGCCAGCGGCTGTGGTAGGGGATGTCGAGCGCCGGGTAGTCGGTCCGGATGGTCTCGACGACCTCGTCGGCGGTAGTGGCGAGCCGCGACCAGTCGATGGCGAAATGCGCGAGCGCGCCGGCCTCGGCCAGGGCCAGCATCTCGCCGCAGCGCCGCCGGATCGCTGTCGGCGCGCGCAGCCAGGCGACGGCGTCGTTCGCTTGGTCCACGGTCATCACGCGGCGGCGAAACGCCGGCCTAGTAGTCGTCGAGGGCGCGGCCCCTGGTGCGGGCCAGATCGTCCCGGTCCGGCACCGGCGCCTCGGAGAAATAGCCGGCGGCCCGCTTGGCGTCCATTTCGACCTTGGCGTCGTCGGGGATCAGGTCGTCGGGGATCGAGACGCGCTCGACGATCTCGATGCCCTGCCGGGTGATGGCGTCGTGCTTCATGTTGCTCATCGAGACGAAGCGGTCGATGCGGGTGATGCCGAACCAGTGCAGCACGTCGGGCATCAGTTCCTGAAAACGCACGTCCTGGACGCCGGCGACGCATTCCGTGCGCTCGAAATAGGCATCCGCGCGGTCGCCGCCGGGCTGGCGCTTGCGGGCGTTGTAGACCAGGAACTTGGTCACCTCGCCCAGGCCCCGGCCTTCCTTGCGGTTGTAGACGATCAGGCCGGCGCCGCCGCGTTGCGCGGACTCGATGCAGACCTCGATGCCGTGCGTCAGGTACGGCCGGCAGGTGCAGATGTCGGAGCCGAACACGTCGGAGCCGTTGCACTCGTCGTGCACCCGGCAGGCGAGCTGGCGCTCGGGATCGGTGATCGCGGCCATGTCGCCGAAGACATAGGCCGTGGTGCTGCCGATCGGCGGCAGGAAGACGTGCAGGTCCGGGCGTGTCACCAGCTCGGGGAACATGCCGCCGGTCTGTTCGAACAGCGTCCGGCGCAGGTCCTTCTCGTCGACGCCGCAGCGGCGCGCGACGCCGGGCAGGTGCCAGACCGCCTCGAAGGCGACCTTGGTGACGCTGACCTCGCCGTTCTCGTTCAAGATCCGGCCGTCGGGCACCAGCCGGCCGGCGCGCACCGCGTCCTGCAGCTCGGCCATGTTGATACGGGCCTTGGTGACCGCGATCGACGGGCGGATATCCCAACCGTCGTTCAGGAGGTCGGCATAGGCCTCGCTGACGATGTGGCCATAGGGGTCGAGCGAGACGATCTTGTCGTGCTGGTGCCATTGCGGAAACGGCCCGATGGGCTCTGCCGGGGCGGTGTTGGTGAGGTCGGGCCTGTGCACCGGATCGAGGTCGCCGGACGCGATCGCCAGCGCCCGGAACAGGGCGTAGGCACCGGAATGCGAGCCGACCACGTTGCGCCGCTGCGGATCGGTGAGCGTGCCGACGATCGGCCCGCGGGCGGCCGGCGTCGCCGCGCCCCAGTCGATGGCGATGGATTTCTCCGACGCGCCGGACGGATGCGATGTCAGCACGATGTGGCCGGATGGCCGGCTGTTGCGCCTGGTCATGATCCTGCACCTGAGCAACCCGGAAACGGAGCCGGGTAGAATACATGAAGTCCGGCGCCACACATCCCGAAATCTCGGGCCACGCCGTCCCGGCACCAGCCTGACCGCTTACGGCTAACAATTCATGACCGTCCGCGGGCATTGGTCGCCGGCCGCTTCCGCATTACGATCCGCCGGGCCTTTCTTCGTCGAAACCCGTGAGCCGGCCGACCGCCATGTATTTGTTCAAATCCGGATCGCCGTCCCGGCTAGCCTGCCTGGCCGGCGCGCTGCTGCTGGCGGCTGGCCTGGCATCGGCCGTCAGGGCGCAGGAGTCGGCCGAGAAACCGCTAGAGCTGCGGGCGCTGCTGCTGATGAGCCAGGGCCGGCTGGCCGATGCCGAGGTGCTGATCCAGGACCTGCTGGCGCGGCAGACCGCGCGCCTGGGGCCGGACGCCGGGCCGCTGGGCAAGACGCTGAACATGCTCGGGGTCGCGCAGCGGCGGCTCGGCAAGCTGGCGCCGGCGCGCGCGGCCTTCACGCGCGCGCTGGCGATCCGCGAGCGGGCACTGCCGCCGGACCACCCGGACCTGGCGGTGACGCTGACCAATCTCGGCGCCGTCAACAAGGATCTCGGCCGGCCGGCCGAGGCCGAGACGGCCTACGAGAGGGCGCTGGCCATCCGGGAGGCGGCGCCGACTCCCGATCCGGCGCAGCTTGGCCTGATCCTGAACGAGCTGGGCCTGACGCTGTTCCGCCAGGGCAAGTTCGCGGCGGCCGAGGCGCGGCAGCGGCGGGCGGTGGCCGTGCGCGTGGTGGCCCTGGGGCCGGCGCACAAGGCGGTCGCCGCCAGCCGTAACAACCTGGCCGCGACGCTGACCGAGCAGGGCCGGTTCGACGAGGCCGAGGCGCTGCTGACCGCGTCGGTCGCGGCCATGGAGGCCGCGCACGGGCCGGGGCATCCGACGCTGGTCGCGCCGCTGAACAATCTCGGCAACCTGTTCATGGCGCGCGGGCTGCTGGCGCGGGCCGAGCCGTTCTTCGCGCGCACGGGCGCGATCGTGCGCGACAGCTTCGGCACCGGGGACGCGATCCACGCCAGCTATCAGATCGGGCTGGCCGGCATCTTCGGCGAATACGCCCGGGTCGAGGACGCGGCGCGGCTCTATCGCGAAGCGATCGGCACCTACGAGCGCGT
>JANQKO010000653.1 GCA_028281075.1 Alphaproteobacteria bacterium
CCCGTCAGGGCGGCGAGACCCGGTGTCGCGTCGGCTGTCGATGCCGGTGCCGGCGGCATGGTCGCCGCGAACGGCTACTTCCCCGCGCTGACGGCCGGCGCCGGCTCGGCCGGACCGTGGCGGACCGGCGCCGGCGCGTCATAGGCGCCGGCAAGATAATTGGCCCGGGCCTGTGTCCGGATGAGCTTGCCGGACGAGGTATGCGGCAGCCCGCGCGGCGGCACCAGAACCACGTTGCAGTCGACACCGGCCGAAATCCGCACCACCGCCGCGATCTCGCGCCGCAGCGCCTGACGGGCCGCCGCGTCCGCGACCCGGCACTGCACGGCCACGACCACGGTTTCACCGACAGGATCGTCGGCGACGGAGAACGCCGCCACGTCGCCGGTGCGCAGCGACGGAAGCTGCTCGACCGCCCATTCCACGTCCTGCGGCCAGATGTTGCGTCCGTTCAGGATGATCAGGTCCTTGCTGCGGCCGGTCACCACCAGGTCGCCGTCGACCAGATAGCCCATATCGCCGGTGTTCAGCCATCCCCGGTCGTCGAGCACCTCGGCCGTGCCCTGGGGATCGTCGTGATAGCCGGCCATCACGCTGGGACCCTGTACGAAGATCCGGCCGATCCGACGATCCGGCAGCCGGCCGCCGGCATCGTCGCGCACCTCGATCCGGTGCCCGGCCAGCGGCCGCCCGCAGACCACGTAGACCCGTGCCCGCCGATGGCCGTTCACCGCGCCGCCGGCATGCCCGTTGGCGTGGCCGTTCGCGGCGCCGTTGCGGGTCCCGACCCCGTTGACATGGCGGTGGCCGTTGGCGGCGCCGTTGCGCGTTCCGGCGTCGGCCGGGGCCGGGGCCGATCCGTCCGTCCGGATGCCGGCGTCGAGCTCGGCGAAGCTGACCGCCAGCGTCGATTCCGCCATGCCGTAGCTGGCCAGGAACGAGGCCGCGCGAAAGCCGGCCCCGGCGAAAGTCTCGGCGAACCGCGCCAGCACGTCGGCGCGGATCATGTCGCCGCCGATACCGGCGACGCGCCAGGACGACAGGTCGATGTCGTCGAGCGGCATCTTCGCCGCGCGCCGGACGCAGAGGTCGTAGCCGAAGGAGGGGCTGAACGACAGGGTGCCGCCGGCGGACGACAACACCTTGAGCCAGGACAGGGGCCGGCGCGCGAAATCCGAGGTCGCGATATAGTCGACCGAAAGCTGCGACAGGATCGGCGCCAGGCAGAAGCCGACCAGGCCCATGTCGTGATAGAGCGGCAGCCAGGAGGCGCAGCGGTCGCCCGGCCGCACGTCCAGGCCATGGCGGATGATGGCGTTGCAATTGGCGCTCGCCGCCCGCTGCGAAATGGCGACGCCGCGCGGCAACCGGGTGCTGCCCGACGAATACTGGATATAGCAGGCCTCGTCGGCGCCGAACGGCCGCGGATCGCCGGTTCGCGGCAGATCGTCGAAATCGCCATGCGCGCCGATCATGGGCACGTCGAGGCCGTCGAGGCTTTCGCGCAGGTAATCGGCGAGCGCGGCCGGCGCGACCGCCATCCGGGCGCCGGCACGCTCGGTCATCCGCCGCAATTGCCGCAGGTAGGACTCGCGGCCGCCGAGATTGACCGGCAGCGGCAGCGGCACCGGGATCAGGCCGGCATACTGGCAGGCGAAGAAAAACCGGACGAATTCCGGGCTGGTGTCCGCGACCAGCGCCACGCGCGCGCCGCGCGGCAGGTCCGCGCCGGCCAGCCCGCGCGCCAGTTGAATGGCGCCGTCACGTAATGCCGAATACGTCAGGATCGCCTGCAAGTCGCCACGGGACGTAAAGAAGTTGAAACCGGTCTCGCCCCGGGCGGCATAGTCAAGCGCTTGGGTCAGTGTGCCGAAATCGCCGATATTGAAGGAAAGCGCGGAATTGGTCGTCGACGTAAGCTTTGGCATTAGACGGATTTTGACGCCCCTGGTGCTGCCCCATCCGGCCTGCGTATCACACGGGCGGTAAAAGGCAATGTTTTCTTTGTCACGGAACTGTCAATTGAAGCGTGTTTGCCGCCGGCCGAACAAGAATTCAGAGGCCATTCCAAAAATGGACCGGTCGGCCCATTTGGCCTTGCCAGCCCACTCCCCCACCCGGCCACCCAACGACAGTATCCTATGGGTGGCCGGGTGGGGGAGTGGGCCGGCAAGGCCACAAACAATCGCTCAGTGAACGACAGCCTGGTCGATCAGACGCTCCAGCGAGATCAAGGCCACCATCTGCTTGTCCTTGGTGACAAGGCCGTCGATGAACGGGTTCTCGGTCTCGCCCTCGGCCTGCGGCACCGCGTGGATCTCGTCCTCCGGCACGGTCAGGATATCGGACACGGCGTCGGCCAGGATGCCGTTCAGCCGGTCACCGATGGCCAGGATGATGACGACATGGGTCTTCGTCGGATCGGTATGGCCCTGACCGAAGCGCTTCCGCAGATCGATGATCGGCACGATGATGCCGCGCAGATTGATCACGCCGCGCACGAAGTCCTGCGTCTTCGGCAGCGTCGTCGTGCCGGTCCAGGCGCGGATCTCGCGCACGGCCATGATGTCGACGCAATAGGCTTCCTTGCCGACCGAAAACGAAATCAGTTGCACCGTCTTGCCGGCCACATGCTCGATCTCGCGCGGCGCGCCCAGTTCCTGTTCGACTTCGGCGGTTTCCTCAATCATGCTACGCACTCCTCAATCTCAATGGTTTCGGTTTTTGCGGCGGCACTGGCGGCGCTAGCGGCGCTGGCGGCCGAGGCCTGCACTTGCAGGGACCGCACGCCGGTGACGTCGAGAATGAGCGCGACGTTGCCGTCACCGAGAATGGTCGCGCCGCCGATACCCGGAATCGGATCGAAGTTCTCTTCCAGGCTCTTGATCACGACCTGCTGCTGACCGAGGATTTCGTCCACGACCAGGCCAACCTTGCCGCCGCCTTCGACCTCGACCAGAACGACCAGGCCGTTCGACTGCGTGCCGTTGCTTTCGATGCTGAAAACCTGGTTCAGGTAGATCAGCTCGATGTATTCGCCGCGGATGCTGATGACGTCGCCGCCGCCCGCGACCAGGCTGATGTCGCCGTCCTGCGGCGACAGGCTCTCGATCACGTTGGTCAGCGGGATCACATAGGACTCACCGCCGACCCGGACGATCATGCCGTCCAGCACCGCCAGCGTCAGCGGCAGCGTCAGGATGATGTTCGACCCCTTGCCGGGCTCCGAACGGACGCTGACCCGGCCGCCGAGCTTCTGGATGTTCTGGCGGACGACATCCATGCCGACGCCACGGCCGGAGATGTTGGACACGGTTTCCGCCGTCGAGAAGCCGGGCGAGAAGATCAGATTGTCGATTTCCTCGTCGGTCAGGTTGGCGTCGGCCGCGACCAGCCCCTTCTCGACCGCCTTGGCGAAGACGCGTTCGCGGTTCACGCCCTGACCGTCGTCGATGATCTGGATGACGATACGACCGCCGCGCTGCTCGGCCGACAGCAGGATCGTGCCCTCGGCCTGCTTGCCGGCGGCGACACGCTTGTCCGGATCCTCGATCCCGTGATCGCAGGCATTGCGGATCATATGGGTCAGCGGATCGTTCAACTGCTCGATCACCGTCTTGTCGATCTCGGTGCTCTCGCCGCTCATCTCCAGACGGATCTTCTTGCCGATCTGCATCGACAGCTCGCGCACCAGGCGGGGCATGCGCGAGAACACCGACTTCACGGGCTGCGCGCGGATCGCCATCACGCTGTCCTGAAGGCCACGCGTATGCTGGAACAACTGTTCCAGGCCGCGCACCAGGTCGGGATAGCGGTCCGCCAGCACCTGGTCCGACTGCTGCGAAATCATCGCCTGGGTGATCACCAGCTCGCCGACCATGTTGACCAGCCGGTCGACCTTGTCGAGATCGACGCGAATGGCGCTGACCGCCGGCGCGGCGGACTGCGACTTGGCCTTGTCCTTCTTCGCGGCCTTGGCCTCGGACGGTTTCGGCGCGTCGGCCTTAGCGGCCTCGCCGCCGTCGGCCGCGGCAGCGCCGTCCGCCTTGTCCGGCCCGGCCTGACCATCGGCCGCGGCGCCCTGCGGCTCGGCCGTCCCGGCGTCATCCGCCGCCGCGACCTCGGCCGTTTCGTCCGGCGCCTCGGGCATCGACGTTTCCTCGACCATCTCGATCGACAGGTCGCAATCGTCGGTGACGAATTCGAAAACGTCCTCGATCGCCATCAGGTCGTGCGTCGTGACCAGCTCGAAGGTCCAGGAAAAATAGGCCGCATCGTGTTGCAGCGCCGGCAGCGCCGGCAGATCGGAGACATCGACGGTCGCGGTCAGCGTGCCGAGCTCCTTCAGCTCGCGTATCAGCAGCAGCGGCTCGTTGGCCCGCTGCAGCATCTCGGTTCGCGGCCGGAAAGCGATGCGGTAGACCGCCGGCGCTCCGCCGTCGAGGTCAAGCGGCGCGCTTTCGGAACCGGCGTCGCCGCCGGCCGCCGACGGTTCGGCACCGTCCTCAAGATCGATCCGGACCGGCGTGAAGTCGAGATCCTCGAGATCGCCGTCATCCTCCTCGCCGCCGTCCTCGGCCGCGGGCGCGGCGGCGTCGCCGCCGGCGATGACCGTCAGCGCCTGCAGCACATCGGCGCCGTGATCGGCCGGCAGTTGATCGCCGGACTGCGCCGCGTTGACCAGATCGGCCAGGATATCGCCGGCGCGGACCGAGGTCAGGACGTTGTCCTCCGTCAGCTCGACCTTTTCCTCGCGCATAAGGTCGAGCACCGTCTCGAAGGTATGGGCGAATGAGACCAGCTGGTCGAAGCCGAACGCGCCCGCGCCGCCCTTGATCGAGTGGATCGCCCGGAACGCGGCATGCAGGACGTCGACGTCGCGCTCGCCGTCTTCCAGCGCCATGAGCTGCGATTCGAGATCTCCCAGCAGCTCCTCGCATTCCTGGAAATAGGTCTGCTTGAATTGTTCTAGATCGTCCATGACAAGCCCGTCGTTTCTTCGAGGGTTATGGATACGGCGTCAGGGGCTGACCTTGCGGATCACGCCAAGCAGCTTCTCCGGCTCGAACGGCTTCACGATCCAGCCGGTCGCGCCGGCCGCCCGGCCGCGCTCCTTCTTCTCGCCCGCGCTTTCGGTGGTCAGGATCAGGATCGGCGTGGCGTTGTGCTGCGTGTCGGACCGGACATGCTCGATGAAGTCGAATCCGTCCATCACCGGCATGTTCAGATCGGTGATGATCAGATCGACCTCGGCCCCCTTGAGGACGTCCAACCCCTCCTGGCCGTTCTCGGCCTGTACCACGTCGTAGCCGGCGCCCTGCAGCGTCATCGCCAGCATGTCCCGCATGGTCTGCGAGTCGTCGACAGTGAGAATACGCATCGTCATTTTTCGATGTCCCATTGCTTCAGCACAGGAAACAAACCGAGGTCGTTGAAGGCATCGATGAATGCCTGGCTCGGTCCGGTCAGTTTGAAGGGCATGTCC
This sequence comes from Alphaproteobacteria bacterium, assembly GCA_028281075.1. Classification (GTDB taxonomy): domain Bacteria; phylum Pseudomonadota; class Alphaproteobacteria; genus JANQKO01. The sequence continues at coordinate 5,486 of JANQKO010000653.1, forward strand.
GTGCGCTGCATCGCCGTCGCCCCGGCGACCAGCACCTGAATGCACGGCGTCGACATGCGATCGACGGCGTCCGCCTTGATCGACAGCGGCTGCTGGCCGGCGAGCGCCTCCAGCAAGGCCGTCTTCAACGGATCGGCGGCGCGCATGTCCATCACGGACGCCAGCTCGATCTCCGCCCCATTGTCGGTTGTCTTCAAGTCGAAACTAGTCATCGCGTCCAACTACCGCTTGGCATTCCCGGTTCTTCACCGTGGGTCCGCGCCAATTCGCATGCGCGCGTCCCGCGATGGCCCGACGCATGATTAGTCGTTTTCCATTAATGAAGTCCTACGCCGCCGGCAAATCGGGGCGTCAGGCACGATCCGGCTATCCGTTCGGCGGCAGGACCATCGATTGCAGGCCTTCGGCCAGCTCCTGGCCGACGGTGCCGCCGTCGCCCTTGACCTTGCGCCGGACGACGGCGCGCATGGCGTCGATATGCGAATCGACGATCTCGATCTCGCGCGATGACAGATCGGTCTTGTCGTCCAGCAGCGCGCACAGCGTATCGCCGAACTGGCTCAACAGCTTGTAGTCGAAACTGCCGGCCTCGCCGCGCAATTCATGGGCGATGAGATACAGCTTTCGCGGCTCGAACACGCCGCTCGACGTCATCTCCGAGAACAGGTCGGCGATGCGGTCGACCTCCTCGAAGAGATGCGCCTCGAAATCATCCCGAATCTCCTCGATCGCCGCCTCGGCCCGCTTCAGGAACGCCGGATTCATGCCGCTGCCACTGCCGACCTTGGCGCGCAGCGTGTTCGGTGGATTGATTTCCTCGAACTTCGCGGACGTCCCGCCGGATTCAGTGGATTTCCGAGATTTGGAATTCTCGCTCACGTTCAATCCTTTCCGACCCGCCGACCGGCGCCTAGCCGTCGAGCGCGTCCAGCAGATCGTTCACGTCTTCCTGCGACATCGGCCCGTCGGCGTTTTCGTCCAGGTTGCGCCGCTCCGGACCGGCATATTGCGACCAGTTGTGGCGGCGCCGGCAGGGCCCGAAGAAGCTCTTCGTGCGCACGAATGGCCGCGGCCGCTCGATAATGGACACGATGCGCTGGTAGAGCCCCTTGGCCGAGATCGGCTTGACCAGGAACTCGTTCACGCCGGCATCGCGGGCCTGGACGATCGCCTCGCGGCTCGAATGCCCCGAAATCATCACCACCGGCAGGTATTCGTTCGTGCTGTTCTTGCCGTTGCGGATCTGGCGTACCAGCTCGATGCCGTCGACGGGCTCCATCAGCCAGTCGGTCAGCACCAGATCGGCCGGAAACGTCTTGAGTTCCTTCAGCGCGACGGTCCCGTCCGTCGCCTCGCGCAGGCCCTTGATGCCGAGCGCGTAGAGGATGGTCTTGATCAGCTTACGCATGTGCAGGTTGTCGTCGACCACCAGCACCTGCAACCGCGACAGCTCCAGCGGGCTGCTCGACAGGCCAATCCTATTTTCGCCGATATCTGTCATTCGGAGATCACGCTCGCGGCACCTGCGCGCCCAGACCACCGCACAGGACGGGCGCCCGATCTGGCGACGATGTGCGGCCCCCCTCTGGCACACATACGCGTCCAAAATAGGAAAATGGCGTGAATGAAGGGTTAACCCATCCTCAAATTCCGCCATACTGGTGATCCCGGCGCGCCGCCGACGAACGCTCGAAAACCGCTTGAAAGAAGTCTCCGAGATGCCCGATATCGCTTTCTCCACTGCCACCAGCCTCTGTGCCGAGCTCGCCGAACGCCGCCTCGGCTGCGTCGAGCTGCTCGAGCACTATCTGAACCGGGTCGACAGCTTCAACCAGGGCATCAACGCCATCGTCGTCACAGACGTCGAGCGCGCCCGGGCCCGGGCCGCAGCCGCCGACGAGGCGCTGGCCAGGGGCGAGAGCTGGGGGCCGCTGCACGGCCTGCCGATGACCCTGAAGGAGTCGTTCGATATCGAGGGCCTGCCGACGACCTGGGGCGTGCCGGCCCTGAAGGACAGTGCCGCGCCCCGCAACGCGGTCCAGGTCGACCGCCTGCTGAACGCCGGCGCGGTGATCTTCGGCAAGACCAACGTGCCGCTGCTGCTGGCCGACTTCCAGAGCTATAACGAGGTCTACGGCACCACCAACAACCCGTGGGATCACGGCCGGACACCCGGCGGCTCGTCGGGCGGCTCGGCCGCGGCGCTGGCCAGCGGCATGACCGGCCTCGAGGCCGGCAGCGATATCGGCGGGTCGATCCGCAATCCGGCGCATTACTGCGGCGTGTGCGGACTGAAGCCGACCTGGGGCATCCTGCCGCCGCGCGGCCACGCCATGCCGGGCATCCTGACCCCGTCCGACATCTCGGTCGTCGGACCGCTGGCCCGGGGCGCCGACGACCTGGACCTGGCCTTGAACGTCATGGCCGGCCCGGATGTGCTGCAGGCAGGCGGCTGGACGCTGAACCTGCCGCCGGCGCGGCAGGAACGGCTGAGCGACTTCCGCGTCGCCGTCTGGACCGATTCCGAGATCTGTCCCGTCGACGCCGAGGTCGGCGACCGCCTTCAGGCCGCGGTCGACGCGGTCGCCGCCGGCGGCGCCCGGATCGACGACGCGGCCCGCCCCGACATCGATTTCGCCGAGGCGCACGATATCTACCGCTGGCTGCTCTATGCCGTGGTCACCAGCCGGCAGCCGCCCGAGGCGGTGGCCGCGGCCAGGGAACGGCTTGCCGGCCTTGCCGACGACGACCGGACCGACGGCGCGATCGCCACCCGGGCGACGCTGGGCTACCATCGGGACTGGCTGGCGGCCAACGAGGCGCGCACGCACATGCGCTACCGCTGGCACGAGTTCTTCCAGGACCACGACCTGCTGCTCTGCCCGATCTCGGTGACGGCGGCGTTCCCGCACGACCAGAGCGCCGACAGCAACGCGCGGACGCTGACGGTGAACGGCGCGCCCCAGCCGTACTTCCAGCAACTGTTCTGGGCCGGCATGACCGGCATCGTCTATCTGCCGTCGGTAATCGTCCCGGCCGGCCGGACGCCGGCCGGCCTGCCCGTCGGCCTGCAGATCGTCGCGCCGGAGTATGGCGAACGCACCGCGATCCGCTTCGCCCGACTGCTGGCCGACGCGATCGGCGGATTCACGCCGCCGCCGGCCTACGCCGGCTGAGGCGGCGCCTCGTAGGCACCCAGGACGGACTGGTCGAAGTCGACGACCGATCCCGTCATCAGACCGGATTCGTCGGAGGCCAGGAAGGCGACGGCACGCGCCACCTCGTCGGGCTTGATCAGGCGGCCGAAGGGCTGCCGGCGCTCGGCCTCGGCCAGCCAGCCGTCGTCCGCGCCATGGACGGCCGTCTGAATCCGGTGCTCGCCGGGCGTGTCGGCCCAGCCGATGTTCAGGCCGTTGACCCGGATCCGGTCCCGCATCAGCGAGAACGCGGCGTTCCGCGTCAGCGTCGCCAGCGCGCCCTTGGAGGCGCTGTAGGCGGTGATGAACGGCTGGCCGCCATGGCACGACATGCTGATGAGGTTGACGACGGTGCCGGCGATGCCCGCGCCCCGCACCACCCTGGCCGCGCCCTGCAGCAGAAAGAACGGCGCCCGGACGTTGATCGCGAACAGCCGGTCCCAGAGCTCGGGCGAGGTGTC
>JANQKO010000674.1 GCA_028281075.1 Alphaproteobacteria bacterium
TGGTCGCCGGCGGCCAGGAATCCATGAGCCAGGCCCCGCACATCGCGCACCTGCGCAATGGCACCAAGATGGGCGACGTCACCTTCGTCGACAGCATGATCAAGGACGGCTTGTGGGACGCCTTCAACGGCTATCACATGGGCAACACGGCCGAGAACGTGGCCGAGAAATGGCAGATCACCCGCGAGCAGCAGGACCAGTTCGCGCTCGCCAGCCAGCTCAAGGCGGAAGCCGCCCAGAAGGCCGGCCGGTTCAAGGACGAGATCCTGCCGGTGACCGTCAAGACCCGGAAGGGCGACATCGTCGTCGAGGACGACGAGTATATCCGCCACGGCGCCACGCTCGAGAGCATGCAGAAGCTGCGGCCGGCCTTCGCCAAGGATGGCACGGTGACCGCGGCCAACGCGTCCGGCATCAACGACGGTGCCGCCGCGGTGGTGCTGATGAAGGCCGAGGACGCGGCCCGGCGCGGCATCGCGCCGCTGGCCCGCATCGTCTCCTGGGCCCAGGCCGGCGTCGATCCGGCGATCATGGGCTCGGGTCCGATCCCGGCCAGCCGTCGGGCGCTGGACGCCGCCGGCTGGACCGCCGACGACCTCGATCTGGTCGAGGCGAACGAAGCCTTCGCCGCCCAGGCCTGCGCCGTCAACAAGGACCTCGGCTGGGACACCGACAAGGTCAACGTGAACGGCGGCGCCATCGCCATCGGCCACCCGATCGGCGCGTCGGGCGCGCGGGTGCTGAACACGCTGCTGTTCGAGATGGTCAAGCGCGACGCCAAGAAGGGCCTGGCGACGCTCTGCATCGGCGGCGGCATGGGCATCGCCATGTGCGTCCAGCGCGATTAGTCCGCGCGTTTCCTTGCGCTAGGTCATTGGGCCGCCCCCCGGGGCGGCCCATATTTTTTGCGTGGCCGCCGAGGACGGCTGACAGGGGTCGGCGGATCGTGGTTTGATGAAACCGCCGACCGGCTGGGAGACGGCGGCGCACAACGAACCAGGCTGGACAGCGGAGGAATCAGGTTATGGCCAGAGTGGCGATTGTTACCGGCGGCACGCGTGGCATCGGCCGCGCGATCTGCGTCGCCCTGAAGGATGCCGGCTTCTCGGTCGCGGCCAATTACGGGGGCAACGACGAGGCCGCGCAGCGGTTTTCGGAGGAAACGGGTATCGCGGCCTACAGGTGGAACGTCGCGGACTACGAGGCCTGCCAGCAGGGCTGCGCCCGCGTGGCCGAGGAGCATGGCTCGGTCGACGCGCTGGTGAACAACGCCGGCATCACGCGCGACGCGACCATCATCCGCATGACGCACGAGGACTGGCAGGCCGTGATCGACACCAATCTCGGCTCCTGCTTCAACATGGCCAAGGCGGTGTTCCCGGGCATGCGCGAGAACCGCTTCGGGCGGATCGTTAATATCGGCTCGATCAACGGCCAGGCCGGCCAGTACGGCCAGGTCAACTACGCGGCGGCGAAATCCGGCATCCACGGCTTCACCAAGGCCCTGGCGCAGGAGGGCGCGCGCTACAACATCACGGTCAACGCCATCGCGCCGGGCTATATCGATACCGACATGGTCGCCGCGGTGCCGGACAACGTGCTGGAGAAGATCATCGCCGGCATCCCGGTCGGCCGCCTCGGCCATGCCGACGAGATCGCCCGTGGCGTCGCCTTCCTGGTCTCCGATGACGCCACCTTTGTCACCGGCTCGACCATGTCGATCAACGGCGGTCAGCACATGTATTGAGATCGGCTAACATCTGTCGTTTCGGCGGCCGGCGCGGGTTCCGTTGCCGGCCGCCGGTTTTTCGGGAGGGTGATATGAGACAAGCCATGGTGGTCCCGGTCGGCGAGGCCGATGCCGGACCGGAGGTGAAGGCCGTCTACGACGACATCAAGGCGACGCGGGGCATCGATGCGATCCCGAACTTCTGGCGCGCGATCGCGCACCACCCGCCGCTGCTGCGCCGGACCTGGGAGACGCTGAAGGAGATCATGGCGCCGGGCGCGCTCGATCCGCTGACCAAGGAGATGATCGCCATCGCGGTCAGCGCCACCAACGGCTGCGAATACTGCATCCGCTCGCATACGGCATCGGCGCGCAAGCTTGGCCTGACCGACGAGATGTTCGGCGAGCTGATGAGCGTCGTCGGCATGTTCAACGAGACCAACCGCCTGGCCGAGGCCTACCAGGTCGAGCCCGACGCCGCCTTCTTCCGGCGCGCTGACGACGGCGGCGCCAAATAGATGGTCGACGTTTCCGAGGTGGCGTAATCCGGTAAACGACTGGGCGGTTGATCCTGAGAGTCTGGCCGGAAATGATCCCTTTGAATTCAACTGCTTAATCTCCCTCTTTGTCATCACCGGGCTTGACCCGGTGATCCAGAATCGTGCCTTTGGGCAGGGGGGCCTGGATTGCCGGATCAAGTCCGGCAATGACGACGGGGGATGCCGTCATCTAAGCTGCTGATGTCGCAGGAAGCTTTTCCGGCCAAGCTCTGAGGACGAAGAGGTTCTTTCGACGGTAGCTGGTATCGTCATCGCACTCGACGCCGCAAGCGGCCGCGAGATCTGACGCTACGATGCCGGGATCAACAGCGGCTGCAATCTCACGAGGTCAGGCCGGAAACTTTCGGTATGGTGCCGTCCGTCATTCGTGCTAGAGCCTCCGGCGCGTACGGCCGTACCCGTTGCCGCCGCTGCGGCTTAGGCGAAGGCGGACAGGAACATGAAGGCATCGACGCGGGACGATCGACGCCTGCGGGCGACGCTGATCGGCGGCACGGCGGTGCTGATGTGGGCGCTGCTGGCGCTGCTCACGGCCGCGACCGGCGTGGTGCCGCCGTTCCAGCTTGTCGCCATGTCCTTCGCCATCGCCTTCCTGCTGGCGCTCGGCAAATGGCTGTGGCGGCGCGAGAACATTGGCCGCCACCTGGCGCAGCCGCCGGCGGTCTGGCTGCTGGGCGTCGGCGGCCTGTTCGGCTACCACTTCTTCTACTTCCTGGCGCTGCGCAACGCGCCGGTGGTCGAGGCCGGCCTGATCGCCTATCTCTGGCCGCTGCTGATCGTGCTGTTCTCGGCCCTGCTGCCGGGCGAGCGGCTGCGCTGGTGGCATCTCGCCGGCGCCGGCATGGGGCTGGCCGGCACGGCACTGCTGGTGACCGGCGGCGGCGCCGTCGCGTTCCGGGCGGAATTCGCGCTCGGCTACGGCGCGGCGCTGGTCTGCGCGCTGACCTGGTCGACCTATTCCGTGGTCTCGCGGCGGTTCGGGCAGGTGCCGACGGATGCGGTCGGCGGGTTCTGCGGCGCGACGGCGGTCCTGGCCGCCGCCGCCCACCTGGCCTTCGAGACCACGCTGTGGCCGGCGTCGTTCGAAGAGTGGCTGGCGGTGCTGGCGCTCGGCATCGGGCCGGTCGGCGGCGCGTTCTTCGTCTGGGACCACGGCGTCAAGCATGGCGACATCCAGGTGCTCGGCGCGTTCTCCTACGCGGCGCCGCTGCTGTCGACCCTGATCCTGATCGCGGCCGGCGTCGCCGAGGCCACCTGGGTGGTCGCCGCCGCCTGCCTGCTGGTCACCGGCGGCGCGGTGCTGGCCGCGCGCGGCCTGCTGCGCCATCTCCGTCGCGGCCGCGCCGCGCATGGGTGACCGCGGCCGGGTCAGCCGCGTGGCGTCGGGCGCCAGTCCGGCGGCGCCATCTCGAAACCGTCGAACGAGAAGGCCGGACCCACCGTGCAGCCGGCCAGCGTCCAGGCGCCCAGGCTTTCGGCGGTCTGCCAGCAGCCGGCCGGCACCAGGATCTGCGGCTGCTGCCGCCGCGTGATGCCGGGGCCGAGGCGGTGCGCCTCGGCGTCGTGGCCGTTGGCCGACAGGGTCAGCGCCAGCGGCGCGCCGGCATAGAAGTGCCAGATCTCGTCGGCGTCGTTCACCCGATGCCAGGCCGAGACGTCGCCGGCGGCGAGGAGATAGTAGATCGCCGTCATGGCGCCGCGGCCGCCGTCGGCCGGCGCATGGCGATAGGTCTCGCGATAATGGCCGCCCTCGGGATGCGGCCGCAGCCCCAGCGCCGCGATGATGTCCGCCGCGCCCGTGGTCATCAGATCTGCGCCGGCAGCGTGTCGGCGATCGCCGGCCGGGTGGCGAAGCCGTCGAACCACCGGGCGAGCGCCGGGCGGCCGCGCCGCCAGTCCATGTCGGCGAAGCGGAAGTCCAGATAGCCGAGCGCGCAGGCCATCGACAGCGTGCCGATATCGGAGCGGTCGGACAGCCGATCCGCGGCGGCATCGGCTTCCAGCGCGTCGAGCGCGCTCACGATCATGCCTTCCAGGCGCCCGAGCCATTCCGGCGATCGCTGCGCCTCGGGCCGCAGGGCCTCGTGCCGCAGCGGCACCGCCGCGTCCATGATGCCGTCGCCGATGGCCTGCTGCTTCAGCGCCCGCCAGCGGGATTGTCCGGCCGGCGGATAGACCGCCTGATCGGACGCCAAATGGGCGAGATACTCGCAGATCACCGGGCTGTCGAACAGCACCTCGCCGTCATCGGTCTCCAGCGCCGGAATCCGGGCGAGCGGATTCTTGGCCCGATAGGCGCCGGTCGGCTCGCGCGGATCCTGGGGCACCTGTTCGATGCGGTCGGCGAGGCCGAGCGTGATGGCGACGGCGCGCACTTTGCGCACGTAGGGTGACATCGGCGAATAGTAAAGTTTCATTAACCACGGCGTTCCAGGCTTGAGGGATGGTTCGCGAATGGCCTTGCCGATCCGCTGCCCAACCCGGCCACCCGGTTCAGGATATCACCGCGGTCCGCGACAACCATGTGGTAATCTGCCGCCATGCGACCCGACGTCATCGATCTGCGTGAGTTCTATGCCGGCCGCCTGGGTCAGGTCGCGCGCCATCTGGTGCGCCGGCATATCCGCCTGCTCTGGCCCGATGTGACCGGCCAGTGCGTCGTCGGCCTGGGCTACGCCACGCCCTATCTGAGGCAGTTCCATGACGAGGCGGCCCGCGTGCTCGGCTTCATGCCGGCGGCCCAGGGCGTGACCCGCTGGCCGGCCGACGAGCCCGGCCTGGTGGCGCTGGTCGACGACTACGAGCTGCCGCTGCCGGACGCCAGCGTCGACCGGCTGCTGCTGGTGCACGCGCTGGAGAATACCGAGCAGGCCCGGCCGTTCCTGCGCGAGATCTGGCGCGTGCTGTCGTCCAGCGGCCGGCTGCTGGTGGTGGTGCCGAACCGGCGCGGCATCTGGTCCCGCTTCGAGCGCACGCCTTTCGGCCATGGCCAGCCCTTCAGCCCCGGCCAGCTCTCGCGGCTGCTGCGCGACAACATGTTCCAGCCGACGCAGCGCGCGACGGCGCTCTACGTGCCGCCGATCAACTCGAACATGCTGCTGCGCGCGGCGCCGGCCTGGGAGCGTCTCGGCGGCCGTGCCGGCCCCGCCTTCGCCGGCGTCCTGCTGGCGGAGGCCGACAAGCAGATCTACGCCATGACCACGGCGCAGCCACGTCTTCGCCGGCGTCCGGTGCTGATCTCGCCGGCCCGCGTCGCCCGCGAGGCCGAGGCACCGGGCCTGCGGCGGGACTGCGACTCACTGTGATCTCTCAATAGGTTGCCCATTCGGCTCTCCTTGGAAATCGATGTGTCAGCAACATCAGCTTCCTCGGTCGGAGCCGAATGGGCAACCTATTGAGAGATCACAGCTAACCCCGCTTCAACAGGAAGACCGCCTGCTCGCCGAGCAGGTTGGCGAAGGCCGACGGGCGGCCGTTCGACATCGACAGCGGCGCCGCCCGGCCGTTGCGGCTGACGGTGATGCCGCGCTCGATGACGATGCCGAGCTCGCCGGCCAGCGTCAGGAAATCGCGGATCGTGCAGAGATGGATGTTCGGCGTGTCGTACCAGCGCGACGGCAGGCCGCTCGTCACCGGCATGCGGCCGGTCGCCAGCAGTGCCCAGCGCACCCGCCAATAGCCGAAGTTCGGGAACGAGACGATGCCGTGCCGGCCGATGCGCAGCATCTGCTCCAGCACGTCGCGCGGCCTGCGGGTGGCCTGCAGGGTCTGGCTCAGGATCACATAGTCGAAGGCTTCCGACGGATAATGCCGCAGGTCGGTGTCGGCGTCGCCCTGGACCACCGACAGGCCCTGCGCGACGCAGGCGTTCACGCCGGCCTGGCTCAGTTCGATGCCGCGGCCGTCGACGTTCTTCCGTCCGATCAGCAGGTCGAGCAGCGCGCCGTCGCCGCAGCCCACGTCCAGCACCCGCGTGTCGTCCGCCACCATGTCGGCGACCAGCAGCAGGTCGGTCCGGATCGTGCCGGCGCGGGCCGGCCGTGGGCGCGCGCTCACGGCCGCGCCAGGCCGCGTTTTCGTGCCGCCGCGTCGAGAAAGCCGTTCAGCGTCTTGAACATTTCCGGCTCGTCCAGCAGGAAGGCGTCGTGGCCCTTGTCGGATTCGACCTCGACGAAGCTGACATTGGCCGCCACCGCGTTCAGCGCCCGCACGATCGCGCGGTTCTCCGAGGTCGGATACAACCAGTCGCTGGTGAACGAGATGATGCAGAAGCGTGTCTCGGTGCCGCGGAAGGCGTTGGCCAGCACGCCGTCATACGCGGCCGGTAGGTCGAAATAGTCCATCGCCCGGGTGATGTAGAGATAGGCGTTGGCGTCGAACCGCTCGACGAAGCTCGAGCCCTGATAGCGCAGGTAGCTCTCGACCTGGAAATCGGCGTCGAAGCCGAAGGACAGCGCCTGCCGGTCCTGCAGCTTGCGCCCGAACTTGGCCTGCAGCGCGGCTTCCGACAGATAGGTGATATGCGCCGTCATCCGTGCCACCGACAGGCCGGCCCGCGGCCGGGTATGGGCGCTGTAATAGTCGCCCTGGCGCCAGTCCGGATCGGCCATGATGGCCTGGCGGCCGACCTCGTGGAAGGCGATGTTCTGGGCCGAATGCTTCGCCGCGGTGGCGATCGGCACGGCGGTGTGGACGCGCTCGGGGAAATCCGCCGCCCATTGCAGCACCTGCATGCCGCCCATGGAGCCGCCGATGACGCAGAACAGTTGCGCGATGCCCAGCGCGTCGATGACCAGCTTCTGCGCCATCACCATGTCGCGGATGGTGATCACCGGGAACGACAGGCCATAGGGCCGGCCGCTGGCAGGGTCGGTGTCCCGCGGTCCCGTCGTGCCCATGCAGCCGCCCAGCACGTTGGCGCAGATGATGAAGTAGCGGTCGGTGTCGAGCGTCAGGCCGGGCCCGACCATCAGCGGCCACCAGCCCTCGCGGCCGGTCACCGGATTGATGCCGGTGAGGTACTGGTCGCCGGTCAGCGCATGGCAGACCAGGATCGCGTTCGACTTCTCGGCGTTCAGCGCGCCGTAGGTCTGATAGGCGATGGTCACCGGTCCCAGGCTGACGCCGCAGGCCAAGCGCAGCGGCCGGTCGGCCGGCAGGGTCAGGACGTGGCTCCGCCCGTCCCGCCGGTCGTCGGTGTCCGCATCGCCAGTGTCGGCGACCATGGCCGCTCCATCGCATCGGAATATCGGTTTGGATACCGCCGTCGATCCGCGACGGCGTCGGCGATAGCTAGGGATTCGGGCCTCCGCCTGTCAACGTTTTCTTTGCTTTTGGGCCGGCCTGTGCCTATATGTGCGCACCGTTTGGCGGTCCCCTTGGTCGACCCAAAATTTCCGGTAATGACGACAAACGACAGCAGCCTCGACGCGCTTCGCCGCGAGATCGATACGATCGACGACGCGATCCATGACGCGTTGATGCGGCGGTCGGCGCTGATCGGCGATGTCGCCAAGGCCAAGCGCGGCGCGCGCACGCCGCTGGCCATGCGCCCGGCGCGCGAGGCCGAGATCCTGCGGCGGCTGGCCGAGCGGCATCGCGGCGCCTTGCCGATGCATGTCGTCGCCCGCGTCTGGCGCGAGATGGTGAACGGCGCCACGGCGCAGCAGGGGCCGTTCGCGGTCGCCGTCTGCGCGCCGGAAAAGTCGGTCGGCTATTGGGATATGGCCCGCAGTCATTTCGGCTCCTCGACCTGGATGAGCCTGCAGACCGCGGCCATGCCGGTGCTGCGGATCGTCGCCGAGAATCCCGGCACGGTCGGC
>JANQKO010000050.1 GCA_028281075.1 Alphaproteobacteria bacterium
GTTTGAGTATGGCGTGCCCAGTGGGCGCTGGCTCAACATCCTGATGAACCGCATCGACCCGGAGCTGTTCTCGGCTTGCTTCATGGCCTGGACCTGCACCTTGCGCGACGATGCGCCCGATCTCATCGCCCTGGACGGCAAGACCTCGAGGCGCAGCCACGAATCAATAGGGACTGTCCCTATTGATTCTGTTTAAAATCAAGGAGTTGATGGCGCCGGCGGCCGAATTCGTCGACCGCCGGGCGGGCCGGTGCCGGCGGCCCTAACCCGGCATCACCCAGCCGTCGGCGATCTCGATCTCGAAGCCGTCGCCCGGCGGCGACGCGGCCGGCAGGCGCAGCAGCAGGCGGTCGTCCGGGGCCGCCACGGGCGCCACGTCGATCGCCGAATAGCCGCCCTTGTAGCGCCGCCGCCGAACCGCGACCGGAATGCCGGTTTCGACCACGCCGATATCCTCGGGCCGGATGCAGACCTTGGCCGGCCCCGGCCGCACGCCGGCGCCGCAGCGCAATCGCATCTCGCGCCCGTAGAGCCGGACGGCGCAGCGGCCGTCGCCGTCGGCGGCGACCACCCGGGCGTCGACCACGGCGCCCTCGCCGATGAAGCCGGCGACCATGGGCGCGGCCGGCTCGCTGTAGAGCCGTTCCGGCGTCGCCGCCTGCACCAGCCGGCCGCCATCCAGCACCGCGATGCGGTCGGCCAGCGCCATGGCTTCCGCCTGGTCGTGCGTGATGTAGACCATGGTCGCGCCGGTCTCGGCGTGCAGGCGGCGGAACTCGTCCTCCATCGCCGCCCGCAGGTGCACGTCCAGGTTCGCCAGCGGCTCGTCCAGCAGCACCACCGACGGCGTCATCACCAGACAGCGGGCCAGCGCCACCCGCTGCCGCTGGCCGCCGCTCAGCTCCGCCGGCCGGCGCGCGGCCAGGCCCGCCAGGCCCACGGTCTCCAGCGCCGCCGCCACCCGCCGGTCATACTCGCGCCCCCGCACCTTCGCCACCTCCAGCGGATAGCCGACATTGCGCGCGACGCTCATATGCGGCCAGAGCGCATAGGACTGGAAGACGATGCCGACCCGGCGCCGCTCCGGCGGCAGGTGCATGCCGGCGCCCGACACAACGGTGCCGTCGAAGGCGATCTCGCCGGCGCTCGGCTTCTCGAAGCCGGCGATCAGGCGCAGGACCGTGGTCTTGCCGCAGCCGCTCGGCCCCAGCAGCGCCAGGAACTCGCCGTTGGCGATCTCCAGGTCGACCCGGTCGACGGCGGTCACGGCGCCGAAACGCTTGACCAGCCCGCGCAGGCTCAACGCCGCCATGCGGGCACTCTCCGGCCGTCGCGGTGGCGCCGCGCGCCGCTCGAAATCTTTCCGCTTTGCATTCCGTCCTCATAGGCGGCAATGATGACAGCGCCATGATACCCGCCCCGACAGCGGCGCCCGCCGCCGACGCGACACCCCTGCCGTGAACCCCGCCCCGCCGCCAGCCGGCGCGCCGGACCGCCTGCGCGGCATCGCCTTCATGCTGCTGGCCATGCTGCTGCTGGCCTGCATGGACACGGTCAGCAAGAAGCTCACCGCCGACTATGCCGTGGCCCAGATCCTCTGGGTCCGGTTCCTGATCTTCGCCGCCTTCGCGCTCTACATGGCGCGCCGCGTCGGCCTCGGCGCCGGGCTGCGCTCGGCCCGGCCGGGGCTGCAGGTGGCGCGGTCCCTGCTGCTGGTGGCCGAGATCGGCGTCTTCGTGCTGGCCTTCCGCTACCTGCCACTGGCCGAGACGCACGCCGTCGCCGCCACCTCGCCGCTGATCGTCACCGCGCTCGCCGTGCCGATCCTGGGCGAGCGCGTCGGCCTCCGGCGCTGGGCCGCGGTGCTGGCCGGCTTCGTCGGCGCGCTGATCATCATCCGCCCCGGCCTCGCCGCCTTCGGCGCGCCGTTCCTGCTGCCGCTGGTCGGCGCCGTCATGTTCGCGGTCTACCAGATCATGCTGCGCGGCCTCGGCCGGACCGACCGGCCCGAGACGACCGTGCTCTATTCCGGCCTGGTCGGCGCCGTCGTGCTGACCCTCGTGGCGCCGCCGTTCTGGCGGCCGCCGGACGCCGAGGGCTGGGCGCTGCTGATCCTGGCCGGCTTGCTCGGCACCGCGGCGCATGTCGTCCTGATCAAGGCCTTCGCCATCGCGCCGGCCGCGGCGCTGCAGCCCTTCAGCTATGCGCTGCTGCTGTTCGCCACCATCTTCGGCTACCTGGTCTTCGCCGACCTCCCCGACCCCTGGACCGTCCTCGGCGGCGCCCTGGTCATCGGCGGCGGCCTCTACGCCCTCTACCGCGAGAGCCGGCGGCGGTCGGCGGCGTGACGCCGGACGCCCCGTGCCGTCATTGCGGCGCGGGCTGTGTCGCCACGGTCACATTCGACGCCAAGGCGGCACGCCTGGGCGATTACGAAGCGATCTGATCGTTTCCGGCCGTCACGGCCGGCGCGGCCGCACGCGGTAGGCGCAGCGGCGGGCGCCGGCCAGGATGTGGTCGGTGCGCTCGACCGTGACCCCGTCGCCCAGCACCTCCTGGAACACCTCCAGCTCGGCCCGGCACAGGCCGCTGCAGGTCGCGGCGGCGGCGCAGATCGGGCAATGGTTCTCGACCAGCAGGAAGCCGCCGTCGTCCTGCGCCTCGACGCCGGCCATGTAGCCCTCGTCCGTGCGCGCCGCGGCCAGCGCCGCCAGCCGCGTCTTCAGCGAGCGGGCCCTGGCCATGCGCCGCCGGTAGGCCGCCACCTGCTCGCGCGAGCGCGCCGCGACCAGGCGGTCGACGCCGGCCTCGCCGAAGGTCTCGCGCATGGCCGCGATCAGGCCGGTCGCCAGGTCGGCGTGACCGTCCGGAAAGAACGCATCCGCCGCCGGCGTCAGCCGCCACAGCTTGGCTGGCCGGCCGACCGGCCGCGCCACCTCGACATGCGCGACCAGCCCTTGCGCCGACAGCTCGTAGAGATGCTGGCGCACGGCCATGGCGGTCACGCCGAGCTGGTCGGCCAGCGTCGCCGCGTCCTGCGGCCCCTGCTGCTTCAACAGGTCGAGCACGGCGCGGCGCCGCCGCAGCTTGCCCGGCGGGTCGTTGGTCTTGCCCGTCTCGGCGGGCTGGTGTCCATCCGGCATGGCCGCTTTCTAAAGTTTTTTCTTGCAAAAGCCAAGAGGCCGGGATAGATCCTGTTTCTATAGAAAATTCTTTCGAAAGGAACGGACCATGGCGCTTTCCGACACCGGCGACGGGACGGCCGCGGCGGGCGCCGACGGCTACACGCGCGTCGCCGCGCTCGACGATCTGACCGCGCGCGGCCGCCTGGTGGTCAAGTCGGGACGCAAGCAGATCGCGTTGTTCCACGGACCCCGCGGCGTCTTCGCCTGCAACAACCGCTGCCCGCACGAGGGCTATCCGCTGGT
>JANQKO010000115.1 GCA_028281075.1 Alphaproteobacteria bacterium
CGATCGAGGATCTGGCGCAGCTCATCTACGACCTGAAGCAGATCAATCCGGAGGCCCGCGTCAACGTCAAGCTGGTGGCCGAGTCCGGCATCGGCACCATCGCCGCCGGCGTCGCCAAGGCCAAGGCCGACGTGATCATGATCTCCGGCCATGTCGGCGGTACCGGGGCCAGCCCGCAGACCAGCATCAAGTATGCCGGCAATCCCTGGGAGATGGGCCTCAGCGAGGCGAACCAGCTCCTGACGCTGAACGCCCTGCGCCACCGCGTGCGGCTCCGGGTCGACGGCGGCATCAAGACCGGCCGCGACGTCGTCATCGCCGCCATGCTTGGGGCCGAGGAGTTCGGCGTCGGCACCGCGGCGCTGGTGGCGATGGGCTGCATCCTGGTCCGGCAGTGCCATTCCAACACCTGCCCGGTCGGCATCTGCACCCAGGACGAGGCGCTCAGGGCCAAGTTCGAGGGCACGCCGCAGAAGGTCGTGAACCTGTTCAGCTTCATGGCCGAGGAGGTGCGCGAGATCCTGGCCGCCATCGGCGCCCGCTCGATCGAGGAGATCATCGGCCGCAGCGACCTGCTGATGCAGGTCAGCCGCGGCGCCCCGCACCTGGACGACCTCGACCTCAATCCGCTGCTGGTGCAGGCCGACAGCGACGAGCATCCGCGGTTCTGCGCCGTGCGCGGCCGCAACGAGGTGCCGGAGACGCTGGACGCGCAGATGCTGCAGGACGCCGAGCCGCTGATGATGGCCGGCCAGAAGATGCAGCTCGCCTACAACGTGCGCAACACGCATCGCGCCGTCGGCACCAAGCTGTCGTCGATGATCACCCGCACCTTCGGCATGACCGGCCTGCAGCCCGGCCATATCACCGTGCGCCTGCGCGGCTCGGCCGGCCAGTCGCTCGGCGCCTTCGCGGTCCAGGGGCTGCGGCTGGAAGTCTTCGGCGACGCCAACGACTATGTCGGCAAGGGCCTGTCGGGTGGCGACATCGTGGTCCGCCCGGTGCCGTCGAGCCAACTGAAGAGCAACGAGAACACGATCATCGGCAACACCGTGCTCTATGGCGCGACCGGCGGCCACCTGTTTGCCGCCGGCCGCGCCGGCGAGCGGTTCGCCGTGCGCAATTCCGGCGCGCACGCCGTGGTCGAGGGCTGCGGCGCGAACGGCTGCGAATACATGACCGGCGGTGTCGCCGTGATCCTGGGGCCGGTCGGCGACAATTTCGCCGCCGGCATGACCGGCGGCATGGCCTTCGTCTACGACCCCGACGGCGAGATCGATGTCCGGATCAACCCCGACAGCGTGATCTGGCAGCCGGTGAAGACCGAACACTGGGAAGGCGTGCTGAAGGACCTGATCGGCCGCCATGTCGGCGCCACCCAGTCCGTGTTCTCGTCCCGGTTGCTTAATGAGTGGGATTTGCAGCTAAAGCACTTCGTCCAGGTCTGCCCGAAGGAAATGGTCGGCCGGCTGGCGCATCCGCTGCGCGACGAGGACGCGGCGGCGACGGCCTGACCGGGGACGCCCCGGCCGTCTTTCGCGCTCCGGGGCGGAAAATTTGGGATCAATTTTAAAGATTGCCGTGCCATGCTGGGCGCAGCGGCGCCGCCATCCTGCCTGCCGGGCGGCGTGGGGGACCGGCGATCAACAATCGGATAGAACGACGGATGTTTCCCGTTAACAGTTTCGACATGGCCGAAACCAAAATCGCCGACCGCGTGAAGGCCGTCGACTGGCGCGGCGCGGCCGGCGAGATCGCCACGCATGGCTATGCCCGGACCGGGCCGCTGCTGTCGGGCTCGGAATGCGCGGCGCTGGCCGTTCTCTATGCCGATGACGGCATCTTCCGCAGCCAGGTCGACATGGCCCGCTACCGCTTCGGCGAGGGCGAATACAAGTATTTTGCCAACCCGCTGCCGGGCATCGTCGGCCAGCTCCGGACCCACCTCTATCGCAAGCTGGCGCCGATCGCGAACCGCATGATGGCCGATCTCGGCCGCGCGGAACGCTATCCGGCCAGCCTCGGCGCCTATCTGAAGATCTGCCACGGCCGGCAGCAGACGCGGCCGACGCCGCTGATGCTGCGCTACCAGGCCGGCGGCTATAACTGCCTGCACCAGGATCTCTATGGCGACCTGCGCTTCCCGCTGCAGGTCACCATCGGCCTCAGCCGGCCCGGCACCGACTATACCGGCGGCGAGTTCCTGCTGGTCGAGCAGCGGCCGCGGGCGCAGTCGCGCGGCGAGGCGATCCAGCTCGCCCAGGGCGAGGCGATCATCTTCCCGGTCGCCGAACGGCCGGTCGAGGGCAAGCGCGGCATGCATGCCTGCACCATGCGCCACGGCGTCAGCCGGGTGCGCGGCGGCGTGCGCTACGCGCTCGGCATCATCTTCCACGACGCCGCCTGAACCGTGCGGGCCGTCGTCTGCCGCGCGCTGGGGCCGCCGGGGGTCCTGCGGCTGGAGGACATCGATCCGCCGGCGATGGGGCCGGGACGGGTGCGCATCGCCATCCGCGCCGCCGGCGTCAACTTTCCCGATATCCTGATGGTGGCCGGCGGCTATCAGCACAAGCCGCCGCTGCCCTTCGTGCCGGGCATGGAGGCGGCCGGCGAGGTGATCGAGGTGGCCGCCGACGCGAAAAGCTGGCGGCCGGGGGACAAGGTGATCGTCCGGGTTCGGCCGGGTGCTTTCGCCGAGCAGGCCGTGGTGACGCCGGACCGGTTGCTGCCGATGCCCAGCGGCTATTCCTTCGTTCAGGGCGCGGCCTTCATCGTCGGAAACGTGACCGCCTATCACGCGCTGGTCGACCGTGGCCGGCTGCGGGCGGGCGAAACCGTGCTGATTCATGGCGCCTCCGGCGGCGTGGGCATGGCGGCCGTAAGGCTGGCGAAGCTGCTGGGCGCTAAGGTCATCGCCACCGGCGGCGATGACGGCAAGTTGGCGGCCGTGAAGGCGGCGGGCGCCGATCACGTCATCAACGTCGCCACCGGCGGTTTTCGTGACCAGGTGAAGGCGCTGACCGGCGGGGCCGGCGCCGACGTGATCTACGATCCGGTCGGCGGTGACGTGTTCGATGAATCGCTGCGCTGCATCAACTGGGGCGGCCGGCTGCTGGTGGTCGGTTTCGCCGCCGGACGCATTCCCGAGATCCCGGCCAACTATCCCTTGCTGAAGGGCTGCGCGGTGATCGGGCTCAGGGCCGGCGAGCATGCCCGCCGTGATCCGGACGCCGGCCGGCGGAACGTCGAGACGCTCCTGCGCCACGCCGAGGCCGGCGAGCTGGCCCCGCACGTGCATGACGTCCTGCCGCTGGCCCGGGCCGCCGAGGCGCTGCGGATGCTCGTCGACCGCCAGGTCGTCGGCAAGCTGGTGCTGTCGGTCCCATAAGCGCGCTGGCGCGTAATTGGGGCAAAAGTCCGGGCGGTTTTGTCCATAATCTCGGACCACGGTCATGTCGGCCCGCCAGGCCGTCTATTAGGGACTGTCCCTATTAGCTTGCCGAGCCTGTGATGCTCAAGGTTTCACCACAAAGACGCCAAGACACCAAGATCACGCGTCGCGGTCATCGGGCGTTCGGCGTGACCTTGGTGTCTTGGCGGTGAAACCTGGTTTGTCAATGCGCCATCAACCAGCGCCTCTGTCGGCGAACGGGCTGTCTGACATTCTACGCTTTTCGGCCCGCTCCTGGCGGAGCGGGCGCCTGCGCGCGACGCAGACCGTGGTGGCGGGGAGAAAGGCGGGCTAGACTGCGCGCCATGCGCCAGCTCTATCACTTCTGGCTCTCGCCCTTCTGCCGCAAGCTGCGCATTGCCCTGAAGGAGAAGGGCCTCGAATTCGAGATGCAGGTCGAGAAATACTGGGAGCGCCGCGAGGCGTTCCTGGCGGTGAACCCGGCTGGCACGGTGCCGGTGCTGGTCGAGCCGGACGGCCAGGCGCTGGCCGACAGCCAGGCGATCTGCGAATACCTGGAGGAGGCCTATCCCGACCGCTCGCTGATCGGTTTCGATCCCGCCGGCCGGGCCGAGGTCCGCCGCCTGGTCGCCTGGTTCGACCAGAAGTTCCATGGCGAGGTCACGGAATACCTGCTGCGGGAGAAGCTGCTGAAGCGCTTCATGGGCATGGGCGAGCCGGACTCGGCGCTGATCCGGGCCGGGCTCGAGAATATCGTCTACCACATGCGCTATATCGGCTATCTGGTCGAGCGGCGGAACTGGCTCGCCGGCGAGGCGTTCAGCCTGGCCGATATCAGCGCCGCGGCGCAGCTTTCCTGCCTCGACTATCTCGGCAGCGTGCCCTGGTCCGGCCATGGGGCGGCCAAGGAATGGTATGCGCGGGTGAAGTCGCGGCCCAGCTTCCGGCCGGTCCTGGCCGACCATATCTCCGGCCTGCCGCCGCCGAAGCACTATGCGGACCTCGATTTCTAGCCGCGCCGCGCCGCGCGCCGACGACCCGCGGCCGGCGATCCGGGATTACGCGATTTCGCTGGGCTTCGATCAGGTCGGGTTCGCCGATCCGGGTTCGGTCGCCGCGGCGGGCGCGCGCTTCCGCCGTTTCGTCGCCCTGGACCGGCACGGCGACATGGACTGGTTGGCGGCGAAGGCGGACCGGCGGGCCGATCCGCGAACGCTCTGGCCCGGGGTGCGCGGCGTGATCATGCTGGCGATGAACTACGGGCCGGCGGGCGATCCGCTGGCGCTGCTCGCGCGGCCGGACCGGGGTATCGTCTCGGTCTACGCCCAGGGACGGGACTACCACGACGTCATCAAGGGCCGGCTGAAGCAGATCGGGCGCTGGCTGCATGACGCGCACGGCGCCGGCATCAAGGTCTTCGTCGATACCGCGCCGGTGCTGGAGAAGCCATTGGCCGCCCAGGCCGGGGTCGGCTGGCAGGGCAAGCACACCAATCTGGTCTCGCGGGAATTCGGCTCCTGGCTGTTCCTCGGCGCCATCTTCACGGACCTCGACCTGCCGGCCGATACGGACCCGCACGACGATCATTGCGGCGGCTGCCGGCGCTGCCTCGACGTCTGCCCGACCGAGGCTTTCCCGGCGCCCTATCAGCTCGATGCCCGGCGCTGCATTTCCTATCTGACGATCGAGCACAAGGGCCACATCGATGCCGAGTTCCGGGCCGCCATGGGCAACCGGATCTTCGGCTGCGACGACTGCCTTGCCGTCTGTCCCTGGAACAAGTTCGCCGAACGCGCCCGCGAGGCGGCGTTCCTGCCCCGGATCGAGCTGACCGCGCCGAAGCTGCGCGACCTGGTGATGCTGGACGATGCCGGGTTCCGCCGGGTCTTCGCCGGCTCGCCGGTCAAGCGGCTGGGGCGCGACCGGTTCATCCGCAACGTGCTGATCGCCATCGGCAACAGCGGCGATCCCGCGCTCGCCGACGATATCGAACCGCTGCTGTCCGATCCGTCCGCCCTGGTGCGCGCCATGACGGTCTGGGCCTTGTCGCGGCTCTGCGACGCGACGCGCGTCGTGGCGCTCCGCGACCGGCACCTGCCGGCGGAAGCCGACGCCGATGTGCGCGCGGAATGGCGGGCGGTGGGTTAGTCGAGCGATTGCAGATATTGGCCCGCCGCGTCGCCGGCCGGGGTGCCGGCGTGTCTCTCCACGGTCTCCCGCCAGTCGGTGCGGGCGGCGTCGATGTCGCCCAGCGCCTTCTGGATGATGCCGCGTTCGAGGCGGGCCGACGCGTTGTCCGGATTGATTTCCAGTGCCGTGGTGGCATCGGCGAGCGCGTCGACCAGCCGTCCCTGGCGGCGCAGCGCGCTGGCGCGGAAGGCGAGCGCGTCGTCGTCGCTGGGGTCGGCGGCGAGCGCCTTGTCGAGATCGGCCAGCGCCGCCGCGTACTGGCCGTGATGCGCCAGGATCCGCGCCCGGTCCACATGCAGCGCCGGCGCGTCGGGCGTCATGACGAGCGCCTCGTCGATCAGCCGCAGCGCCTCGTCGTCGCGGTCCGCCAGCAGCCAGGCATTGGCGGCCTGGCCCAGGATCTCGGCCGGGCCGACCCGGGAATCGGCCGGCAGCTCGGCGGCCAGCGCCTCCAGGCGGATCGCCGCGTCGGCGTATTGCTGGAGCGCGATCAGCGCCACGGCCGTGCAGTGTTCGGCCGCCGCGCCGCCGCCGGCCCGGCGCCAGACGGCCGCCGACTCGATGGCGCCGCGCGCGTCGCGATGGGCGAGCGTCAGGCAGGCGCGATACTGCTCGGCATGGTCCAGCCGCCCCGCCGTTGCCGGCCCGGCCAGGCCGCCGAGCAGCAGCAGCGGCGCAAGCCACAGTGCGACATGTTCCCGTGTCCGCATTTGGCCTAAGGTCGGGGCCGGCGCGCCAGGATGCAAGCGGCTTACGGGACAATGTGATGCGTGACAGCGGCGGTTCTCTGTTCTGCTTCGGCCTCGGCTACAGCGCGATGGCGCTGGCCACCCGTCTGCGCGCCGGCGGCTGGCGCGTCACCGGCACCTGCCGGTCGCCCGAGAAGCAGGCGCGGCTGGCGGCCGAGGGCATCGACGCGTGGTTGTTCGATCGCGACCGGCCGCTGCGGGATGCCGCCTCGGCGCTGGCCGGCGTGACGCACGTCCTGAGCTCGGTGCCGCCGGATGCCGCCGGCGATCCGGTGATCGACCATCACGGCGCCGACCTGGCGGCGCGCGGCGGCATGGCCTGGGCCGGCTACCTGTCGACGACGGGCGTCTACGGCGACCGCGGCGGCGACTGGGTGTCGGAGGACGACGACCTCAGGCCGTCGACCGAACGCGGCCGCCGCCGGGTCGCGGCCGAGCGGGCCTGGCTGGCCCTGCCG
>JANQKO010000120.1 GCA_028281075.1 Alphaproteobacteria bacterium
GCACGCCGACGAAGGCGTCGCCGGCGCCGGTGGTATCGACCACCTCGACCGGCAGGGCGCCGATCCGCCAGCGACCCTCGGGCGACGCCATGACCGCGCCGTCGGCGCCGAGCGTGGTGATGCAAACCAGTTGATGGCGCCGGCTCAGGTCCCGCGCGATCGCCGCCGCCGGGTCGGACGATCCGGCCACCATGCGGGCTTCGATCTCGTTCACCACCAGAATATCGACGGTGGCCAGGTCCCGACCGGCAAGCGCGGCGGCCGGCGCCACGTTCAACAGCACCTTCGCGTCACGGTCCTTCGCCCGCGCCGCGACCCGCCAGTTCTCGGCCGCCGGCACCTCCATCTGCAGCACCAGCCAGTCGCCGGCCCGCAGCCGGGCATGGTCGACCTGGTCGGCGGTCAGGTCCATGTTGGCGCCGCTGGCGACGGCAATGGCGTTCTCGCCGGCGGCATCCACGCAGATCGTGGCATAGCCCGTCGGCGCCGCCGACGCGACGACGCCGCTCAGATCGACGCCGGCATCGGCCAGGCGCGCGGTGGCGAACCGGCCCCAGTCGTCCCGACCGACCCGGCCGACCATGGCCACCCCGGTGTCGGCATCGGGCGCGGCGCGGGCCGCCGCCAGCGCCTGGTTGGCACCCTTGCCGCCCTGCACCATGAAGTAATGGCCGCCGATCACCGTCTCGCCGGGCCTCGGCAGCGTCTCGACCCGCATGACGACGTCGACGTTCAGGGAACCGAAGACCACGATCACGGCCGTCGCGCCCCGCCGCGCGCGTTTACGGAATCGGTACCGTGACCGGCCATGTCCGGGGCAGCCGCGCGCGCCATGCCGATCCGCCGTCGCGCGGCCTGATCTCCGGTCCGACGCTGAAACATGGTCCCGCCCCTCTCGTCCACGCCATCATAGAGGGCGTCCGCGGCGGCATCGAACCGATTTTCGCGGCCATGCGCGGGAACGGCGCCGCGCCGGGTGTACGCCGGCCGTCAGAACAGCGGGCGCGGGGTCTTGAAACGGACGCCGATCTCGGTGCCGGCGTTCCAGATGACGTCGCAGTCTATCCGGTTGCCGGCGCTGTCCAGCAGCACCAGCGTCGTCGGCCAGTCCGTGATGTCCCGGCAATCGAGGCGCGCGCCGGTGGTCGAGATATCGAGAATGCGGCAGGGAACCGGCGCGGCGCCCTCGTCGAGGACGATCCGGCCATCCCCGGGCCGTTCGATCCGCACGGATTCGCGGCGTTCGGCCTTCTTTTTGAAACGGCGCAGCATGGGCGGGGGTGTCCACCTCTAAGGACGTGAGGGAACGCTGCGGACAACGGTCGGCGCGCCGGGCCGGCGGGGCCCGTCGGCGACCGCACCGTGTCCGCAGCGCGCGACCCCCAATTTCAGGAAATTAGTCAATAATGATTAACCAAACCTTAAGACGCGCAAGACACCGCTTGTTCGCAACCCTGCATCAAGCGTTCGGAACCGATGATGATGGCATCAGGCCAGCCTGGCCCGGAGAACGGCCGATGCGTGCTACCACAATGGCTTGCCGTCGGTGGTGGAGACGTGGGCGGCGACGACCTTCCAGCCGACGTCGGGGAACCGGACCCAGGTCTGCGACTGGCGGCCGACGAGGTCGTGACCGCGAACCTTGAACTCCAGGTTGGTGGTGGCGAGGTCGCGGCCGATAGTGACGATCTCGAGCCGCAGCCGCTTTTCCTTCAGGCCGGGCCCCGCCGGCCGGGCGACGCGGTGCCGGTGGATCTGGTCGAAGCCGTAGCCGTGCTCGTGCAGGGCATAGCGGATGGTGAGCGGGCTGTTCCAGAAGGTGTCGTCGAGCACGTCGACGTCCTTCTCGGCCAGCGCCGTCTCGTAGCGCTCGAACAGCGCCGTGACCTCGGCCACGACCTCGGGGATGTTGGGGGTGAAATCGTCCATGCCTGGTTCCCTTCGTTAGGTCTCGGCGAGCGCCCGGGCGACGGCGGCCAGGGTCATGTCGGCGCCACGGGCGGCCATGATCGACAGGCCGACCGGGGCGCCATCGACACCGGCGCCGGGGATGCTGAGCTGCGGCAGGCCGGCGAGGCCGCCATGGGCGCAGAGGCAGAGGATCTGCTCGCGCACGGCGTTCTGTTCGGGCAGGGGAAGATTCTTCCCGGGCGCCGGGAATGGCGTCGTCGGCAGGCACAGAATCACGCCGGGCGGCAGCAGGAAGTCGAGGCGGGCGCGGGCCTCGCGGCGCATCAGCCGGGCCCAGGCGAGCTCGCTCTCGGGCATGCCAGCGCCCATGATCAGGCCACGCGCGACGTTGAAGGCGAAGCGCGGGTTGTCGCGCTCAACCCAGTCCTTGAAGGTGGCCCAGGCCTCGGCCGGCTGCAGCGTGCGCTGGGCCCGGCCCCAGACCGACAGGCCCGGCGGCGCCATGACGTCCTCGCGGGTCTCGCCGATCAGCCCGGCCAGCCGGTCGACCAGCGGCCGCAGCGCGGCGCGGGTCTCGGGCTCGGCGAAGCCGAAGGCGTCCGTGGCGACGATCAGGCGGGTCGGCAGCGCCTCCGGCACCGGCTCGCCGAACATCACCGCCGCGGCGCGCGCGAAGGTGGCGGCGTCGCGGGCGAACCAGCCGCAGGTATCCGAGCTCGGCGCCTGCGGCAGCATGCCGGTGAGGTCGAGCCGGCCGTGCGTGGGACGGATGCCGTAGAGGCCGCAGAAGCTCGCCGGCACGCGCACCGAGCCACCGGTATCGGTGCCGAGCGCGAGGTCGCAGAGGCCGGCGGCGACGGCCGCGGCCGAGCCCGAGGACGAGCCGCCCGGCACCCGGTCGGGCGCGGCGCTGTTGACGGGCGTGCCGTCGAAGGCGTTCTCGCCGAGGATGCCGAGCGAGACCTCGTCGGTGATCGTCTTGCCGACCAGGGTGGCGCCGGCATCGAGCAGCGTCCGCACGGCCCGGGCATGGCGCTCCGGTATCGGATTCTGGCGTTGCCAGTCCGGGTTGCCGCCGCCGGTCGGATAGCCGGCGACGTCGAACAGGTCCTTGGCCGCGAAGGTCAGCCCGGCGAGCGGCCCGCCGGCCGCGCCCTCGATCCGAACGTCCATGCCCGGCACGAAGGCATTCACGCAGTCCGTCATCTCCGACCCCGCCCTGATTCCGACCGGCGCACATGCTGTCAGATCGGCGCCGCGATGCCAAATGGACTGACAGACCTAGGCGGCCCTCGGACGGGTGTGGGCGTGGGTGTGGGGGTGAAGGTGAAGATTGCCGGCGCAGCAGACGAAACAGTCCTTGCCGTTGCGCTTGGCGTCGTAGGCGCGTTCGTCGGCGCGGCGCACCAGCGCGCGCCAGTGTTTGGCATCGTCCGCGACACGCTCGGCGATGCCGATGCTGGCGGTCTGGGCGCGGCCGTCGGGGCGCAGCACGCGCCCCTCGCGCCAGAGACGCTGGACCACATGGTCCGCGCTTTCCGGCGTCACGTTCGGCAGCACCAGCAGCAGCTCGTCGCCACCCCAGCGCACGATCAAATCGCTATCGCGCAGGGTGGCGTTCAGCAGGACGCCGTATTCGCGCAGCACGGCGTCGCCGGCATCGTGGCCGAAGCGGTCGTTCACCTGCTTGAAGTCGTCGAGGTCGAGCAGGATCAAGGCGAGCGGGCTGCCGGTGCGGCGGGACTGGCGGAAATACATGCGCAGCAGCTCCTCGCCGACGGCCCGCATGAAACCACCGGTCAGCGCGTCGCGCGAGGTATTCTTCAATAGCGAGCGCATGAAATGAAGCTGGTTGGCGCAGGCCGCGATGGCGATCGCCGAGATCAGGGACATCAGCCAGAGCTGGCCGGCATCCCCGACCCAGTCCACGCCCTGCTGACGAAAAACGACCACGAAGATTTTCGCGGCCAGCACCGGGGCCAGCAGCACCAGCGCTTCCACTACCGTGAGCGGAAAGATCGCAATCCCGGCCGCGATGACGAACGGGAACAGCATATACAGCGAGGCAAGCGCCCGGGCGACGTCGGTGTCGGGCACGTCCGCCAACTGATACTTGGCCGACAGAAAAAACAGCGTGGCGATGAGGATCAGGCTTGCCAGCGCAAACCGGGCGGCACGCAGGGTGCGGCCGCGCCGGCTGCCGATGGCGACGGCCAGGAACAGCAGGCCGGCAACGACGCGCCCGAGCGCCAGCATGGCCGCGGTCTCGATCGGGAAGATCATGAGGTCGGCGACGATCAGCAGCAGCGTCAAGGCGGCGGAAAGATCGGCGACCAGGCGGACTCGCGGCAGAATGGCCTCGGCCTTGCGCGTGTCCAGCAGCGGCGAGGCCCGGCCCGGCTGGATCAGATCGCGCAGGTCGTGCCAGCCGGCGCGCCAGTGGGACGGCAGCCAGCGGAGTCCCGCCGCCACGGCGGCTGCCCCACGGGCCGAATCCCTGCTTCCGGTAAATGTCACGCCCGCGCTCCCAACTCGTCGACGTCCGTTCGCCGGATTGCCGTTAACGATGCGCGTAAACGGTTAAGCTTCAAATAACGGGATTTACATCAGGTCGGGAGAGCGGCGAGAGAAGCCGGCTAGCGCCCGGCGACGTCGAGGCGGTCGCGCAGCCAGTCGCCGATGATGCTCATGGCGAAGGTGGCGACGAAAATCACCAGACCGGGCAACAGGGCGATCCAGGGCGCCTTGTAGAGATAGCTGCGGCCCTGGCCCATGAGCACGCCGAGGCTGGTGTCCGGCGGCTCGATACCGACGCCGAGGAAGTTCAGCGAGGTCTCGGTCAGGATCGTGGCCGGGAAGTTGAGCGACATGTTCACCACCAGGACGGCGGCGATGTTGGGCAGGATATGGCGCACATAGATCCGCCAGCCGCCGGCGCCGAGCGCGCGCTGGGCGACGGCATAGCCCTGTTCCTGGGCGGCGATGGCGAGGCCCCGGGCCAGCCGGGCATAGCGTTCCCAACCGTAGATGCACATCAGCACGATGAAGGTGCCCATGTCGGCGTCCGGCAGCACGGCGAGCAGCGCCAGCGCCAGCACCAGAAACGGCAGGGCCGCCTGGAAGTCGACCAGGACGCCGACGACGCCGTCGACCCAGCCGCCGAAGCGGGCGGCGACGAAGCCGACGATGGTGCCGGCGACGGCGCCGATCACGGTGCCGAGGAAGGCGATCGACAGGCTGACCTGGACCGCGCGCAGCATCAGCGTCAGCATGTCCTGGCCCAGGCTGTCGGTGCCCAGCGGGTGTTCCCAGGTGCCGCCCATGAACACCGGCGGCGCGTAGCGGTTCAGCAGGTTCTGCTCGTCCAGCTCGTAAGGCATCAGCCACCGGGCGGTCAGCGCGACCAGAACCAGCGCGGCGACGACGAGGATCGACACCACCACCATGGGTGGCCAGCGCCGCCAGGCCCGGCCCATGGCCCGCGTCGCGGTGCGGAAGTCGAGGGTCTGGGCCAGGCTCACTGGCGCTGGTCCCGGATGCGCGGGTCGATCCAGCCATAGGCCAGGTCGACGAACAGGTTGGCGAGGATCATGGTCATGCCGATCAGGACGACAATGGTCTGGACGACGGCATAGTCGCGGGCCGAGACGGCGTCGACCAGCATGCGGCCGAGGCCCGGCCAGGCGAAGACGTTCTCGGTGATGACGCCGCCGCCGATGATCGAGCCGAAAAACAGCCCGGCGACGGTGATCAGCGGAATGGCCGCGTTCGGCAGCGCGTGCTCGCGCACGGCCTGCGACCAGGGGATGCCGTTGGCCAGCGCCGTGCGCATCATCGGGTGGCCCAGCACCTCGGCCATGGCCGAACGCGCGAAGCGGGCGAAGACGGCGGCCTCGGCCGACGCCATGGTCAGGACCGGCATGATCCAGGAGCGCCAGTCGACGATGCCCGAGGGCTGCAGCCAGCCGAGCCAGACCGAGAACAGATAGATCAGCAGGATACCGACCAGGAAGTTCGGCACGGCGAAGCCGAGGATGGCGAAGGTCATGGCCGCGCAGTCGACGACGCTGTTCTTCCGGATCGCCGCCAGCACGCCGAGCGGCACGCCGATGGCGACGGCGAGCAGCGCCGTCGGCAGCATCAGGCTCAAGGTCGCGGGCACGCGTTCCCAGACCATGGCGAGCGCCGGATCGGAGGTGCGGTAGGACAGGCCGAAGTCGAAGGTGGCGAGACGGCCGAGATGGCGCAGGTATTGCTCCCACAATGGCCGGTCGAGGCCCCAGAGGCGGTTGAAGTCGGCCACCGCCTCGGGCCCGGCGTCGGGCCCGAGCACCTGGAGCGCCGGCTCGGAGCTGAGGTTGAGGGCGACGAAGGTGAAGCTCATCAGCAGCCAGAGCGTCACCAAGGCCCGGCCGAGCCGGTTCAGCAGCCAGCGCCGGCTCATGCCGCCGCTTCGTCGATGACGTGGGGGAAGTAGCAGGCGACGGCGCGGCCGTCGGCGCGCGCGGTCAGCGCCGGATCCTGCTCGACGCACCGGGGCCGCGCGGCCGGACAGCGGCCGGCGAAGGCGCAGCCGGTGGGGCGGGCCTCGGGCGACGGCGTCTCGCCCTCGAGCCGCAGCCGTGGGCCACGGCGGCCGATGCGCGGCGCCGCGTCGAGCAGCGCCCGGGTATAGGGATGGGCCGGCCGGGCGAAGATATCGTCGACATCGCCGATCTCGACGACGCGGCCCAGATACAGCACGGCGACGCGGTGGCTGACATGCCGGATCACGGCGAGGTCGTGGCTGATGAACAGCATGGTCAGGCCGAAGGCGTCGCGCAGCTCGGCCAGCAGGCCGAGGATCTGGGCCTGGATCGAGACGTCGAGGGCCGAGACCGGCTCGTCGCAGAGCAGCACCTCGGGCTCGAGCACCAGCGCCCGGGCCAACACCACGCGCTGGCGCTGGCCGCCGGAAATCTCCACCGGCGCGCTGTCGTGCAGGTGCGGACCGACGCCGACCGACTCCAGCAAGGCCGCCGCCCTCGCCCGGCGTTCGCGGGCCGCGCCGAGGTCGTGGATATCGAGCGGCTCGCGCACCTGGGCCAGCACCGGCATGCGCGGGTCGAGCGCGCCGAGCGGGTCCTGGAAGACATACTGGATGCGCCGGCGCAGCGTCTTCCAGGCGGCGGCGTCCTGGTTGTCGATGCGGGCACCGTCGAAGCGCACCTCGCCCTCGCCGCCCCGGACCAGTCCGACCATCATCTTGGCGAGGCTGGACTTGCCGCAGCCCGACTCGCCGACGATGCCCAGCGTCTCGCCGGGCGCGACGTCGAAGCTGACGCCGTCGAGGGCACGCACTGGCCGGCCGCCACGGCCGCGATAGGTCACCCGCGCGTCGCGGACCGACAGGCGCGGCGGGTCAGCCATGCGCGAGCGGCAGGTGACAGCGCGCCATCCGGTCCGGCGCGACCGGGCGCAGGTCGGGCGCCGCCGCGCAGGCGTCGGCGGCGCGGGCGCAGCGCGGCGCGAAGGCGCAGCCGGCGATGGCCTCGCCCGGTGCCGGCGCCGATCCGGGCAGGGCCGTCAGCGCGCCGCGCGGGCCGTCCAGGCTGGGCCGCGAGGCGACAAGGCCGGCGGCATAGGGATGCGCGGGCCGGTTCAGCACGGCCTCGACCGGACCGTGCTCGACGATCTCGCCGGCATACATCACCGCCAGGCGGTCGCAGACCTCGGCGACGACGCCGAGATCATGGCTGATCAGGATCACCGCCAGGCCCTGGCTCTCGCGCAACTCGGCCAGCAGGTCCAGGACCTGGGCCTGGATGGTGACGTCGAGCGCCGTGGTCGGCTCGTCGGCGACCAGCAGGCGCTGCGACCCGGCCAGCGCCAGCGCGATAGCGGCGCGCTGGC
>JANQKO010000166.1 GCA_028281075.1 Alphaproteobacteria bacterium
ACTGCGCGCGATCCAGAAGCGCACCGGCGTCACCTTCATCTACATCACCCACGACCAGGGCGAGGCGCTGACCATGTCCGACCGGGTCGGCGTGATGTCCGCGGGCGTGCTCGAGCAGGTCGACACGCCCAGTGCCATCTACAACAGCCCCGACACCGCCTTCGTCGCCACGTTCGTGGGCGAGAACAACCCCTTCGACGGCCGCGTCGTCGAGACCGGCGTCGATCACGCCGTCGTCGACACGGATTTCGGCCGCCTGCGCGCCCGCAACAAGCGCAAGCTGGTGGTCGGCGACCACGCCACCGTCTTCGCCCGGCCGGAACGCTGCCAGCTCGTCAACGGCGCGACGCCCGACAACGTCATCGCCACGCGCGTCGACCGCCTCGACCTCGAGGGCTCGTACCTCAACCTGTTCCTCAAGGGCAGCGCCGGCCGCGACATCGTCGTGCACCTGACCAACAACCAGGACACGACGCATCTGACGCCCGGCAACCGGATCAGCATCGGCTTCGGCGCCGACGAGGCCGTGGCCCTGCCGCGCGGCGAGATGGCGAAGGAGTAGGCCGGTGTCCGCCATCGCCGATTTCAGCAAGCGCTACGGGCCGATCATGACGGCCTATGTCCTGCTGGGCTGCGGCCTCTGGCTGATCGGCCTGATCGTGCTGCCGCAGATCCTGATGATCCAGAAGTCCGTCATGTATACCGACCGCGCGGCGGTGGCGCTGGTGTCGCAGACCAAGGCGGCGACGGACCGGCTGTTCGTCGAGCGCGGCCGGCTCGAACGCCGGATCGCCAGAATCGAGAAAGACATCGCCGCCGGCGGCACCCGGACCCAGGCCGGCGGCGCCTCGGGCGGCTTCAGCCCGTTCGGCGCCGGCGATCAGGCCGCGCCGAAAACCCCCGACGAGCTGCGCGCCGAGAAGGCGGCGGCCGAGGCGCGGCTGGCCGAAATCGAAACCGAGATCGCCGCCAACGACAGGCTGGTGATCGAGGCCGGGAAGGACGCGCGGCCGCGCTTCAGCCTCGCCAACTATGCCGAGCTGTTCACCAACGACGCCAACCGGCCGATCTTCTGGAAGACCATCTGGTCGTCGATCCTGGTGACGCTGGTCGCGCTCGTCGTCTGCTACCCCGTCGCCTTCTATCTCGCCAAGGCCGCGCCGAAGGAGACCACGGCGCTGCTGATGCTGGCGCTGATCGTGCCCTACTGGGTGAACGAGATCCTGCGCACCTTCGCCTGGCTGATGCTGCTGTCGGGCGACGGCGCCATCAACCAGTTTCTGGAGGCGACCGGGCTGGTTTCCGGGCCGGTCGACTGGCGCCAGGGCAACGCCGCCGTGCTGATCGGCATGACCTACGCCTACATCCTGTTCATGGTATTCCCGATGTACAACACCATCGACACGCTCGACCCGAACCAGGTCGAGGCGGCCCGCGACCTGGGCGCGCCCTGGTGGCTGATCCACTGGACCATCGTCATCCCGCACGCCAAGCCCGGCATCGCCGTCGGCTGCATCATGACCTTCATGCTGGCCGCCGGCTCCTATGCCGTGCCGGTCATGCTGGGCAGCACCACGTCCAAGTGGTTCACCGAGATCATCTACGACCAGTTCTACGAGGGCGGCGACTGGAGCCTGGGCTCGGCCTATGCCTTCGTGCTGCTGTTCACCTGCATCCTGTTCATCATGCTGATGATGCGGCTGTTCAAGGTGAACCTGCAGGACATCGCCAAGTAGGGGGCCGCGATGAAGAGCTTCATCCTGAAATCACTCGAGCAGATCGCCCCGCTCGGCTATGTCGTCGTCATCGGCATCTGCGCCATTATTGGCCTCGACCGCGGCCTGTTCGGCTCGGGCTTCCTCGGCCTGGTCGCCGGGCTGATGGTCGGCGTGCTGCTGGCGACGCTTGTTTTCGGACTCGCCATCCTGCTGCTCGGTATCTACCGCAACACCACCTATCAGCTTCTGCTGCAGCGCCACGGCGCGGAAGAGGCCGAGCGCCTGATGTGGCGGGCCGAGCGGGCGACCGGCATCTTCAGCCTGCCGGCGAAGGAGCTGATGAAGATGGCCACATCGGGCTATCTGATCCTGTTCTTCATGTACATGTTCCTGCCGCTGCTGTTCATGGTGGTCGCCGCCTTCAACACGGTCGCGGTGCCGCCGACCGCCATACCGTTCGAGGGCTTCACCTTCTCCTGGTTCGGCGAGCTGTTCACGAACGCGCCGCTCTGGCTGTCGGTGGTCAACTCGCTGATCATCGGCGCCGGCGTGATCGCGCTGTCGCTGGGCCTCGGCCTCGCCGGCGCGCTGCTGATCACCCGGCTGCAGAGCGGGTCGCGGACCCTGATCTACGGCGTGCTGGTCTCGCCGCTGCTGACGCCCGGCATCATCCTCGGCATCTCGACGCTGGTGTTCTGGAACGGCCTCGGCATCGGCGGCGGCCTGTTCGTCGCCACGCTGGCCCAGAGCACCTTCATCTCGGCCTATTGCATGCTGATGTTCATCGCCCGGCTGCAACGCTTCGATCCGGTGCTGGAGGAGGCGGCGCTCGACCTCGGCGCCTCGCACCAGCAGGTGTTCCGGTCGATCACCATGCCGTTCCTGAAGCCCACCCTGCTGACCGCCGGCGTGATCGCCTTCCTGCAGTCGTTCGAGAACTTCAACACCACGGTCTTCGCCATCGGCACCGAGACCACGCTGACCATCAAGCTCGCGGCCCTGGCGCGCAAGACGCCGACGCCCGAGGTCAACGCGCTGGCCTTCATCTTCATCGCGCTGACCATCGTCATCGCCGTGGTCTACGAGCTGAAGCGCCGGGCCGAGAAGGCGCGCGAGGAAGTCATGGCCGAGCGGGCGAAGCGGGCGGACGCGGAGATGGCGCTGGAGAAGACGGCGCTGGCCGAGGGCGCGGCGGACGACGACGACGGCCTGACGCCGCAGCCACAGGCGCAGCCGGCCTGAGCGCCATGCGCGTCACCTTCCGCTGTCCGCCGGAGCTACGGGACATCCTGCCCCGGCCGGTGCCGGCGAACACCGCCCTGCCCGACTGGCTGAAGGCCATGCCGATGCATGCCTTCGATGCCGATCTCGGCTTCGACGTGATGACGGTGAAGAAATGCCCGCCCTTCGTCGATGCCATGACGCATGGCTGGCTGATGCCGCTGCCCTGCGACGTCGGTGTCGCGGACGGACGCTTCGACTGGGACTGGGACCTGCCGCCGACGCTGACCGGCCGCCACAGCCGGGCGCCGATGACCCTGCACCAGAACAGCCAGGCCACCGGCACGCCGCTGTTCGACGCCGACGCGGTGCTGGTCAAGTTCAACAGCTTCTGGACCATGGCGCCCCCGCCCGGCTGGTCGCTGCTCTGCACCCACCCCGTCAACCGCCCCGAGCTGCCGTTCACCACGCTGACCGGCCTGGTCGACGCCGAGGTCTATGCCGACAACTTCGTCAACTTCGTCGCCCGCTGGCATGATCCGGACTTCACGGGCGTGCTGGCGAAAGGCACGCCCATCGCCCAGTGCATTCCGGTCCGGCGCGAGGGGCTGGACTACGCCTTCGACACGCTCGACGGCGACGCCGCCGACCGCTTCCGCGCGCTGCGCGCCGACGTCGACAGCGCGCCGGGCCGCTACCGCAAGGCCCGCCGGGTCAAGACGTAGACAGCGCCGCCGGTGCCGATACCTCAACCATCCACCAGCCCCAGCACCCGCTTCGTCGCCGCCGGCGTCAGCCAGAGGCAGCCGCGCGAGGCCGTGGTCAGGCGTTTCACGGCTTCGGCATAGCAGGCGCGGTCCAGCCCGACCGCCGTCCGGTAGGCCGACAGCGCCGCGTCGAGCCGCCGCAGTTCCTGCAGGCAGAATCCACGGCCGAGATGGGCGTCGGTGTCCTCGGGCGCGGCGCCGAGATAGGCGTCGTAGGCGGCGAGCGCGTCCGCGTACTGGCCGAGCTCCTGCGCCGCCTGGGCCAGGCCGAACAGCGCCGCCATGTCATCCGGCGCCCGGTCGAGGGCGGCCAGAAAGTCGGCCTGCGCCGTCTCGGTCTCGCCGGCCCGCAACCGGTCCTCGCCGCGCCGGCGCAGCGCCGCGGCCAGATTGGCGCCCGTCGCCGCGTCGCCCGGCAGCAGGTCCGCCGCTTTCGTCAACTCCGCGACCGCGTCGTCGAGGTCGCCCACCAGCAGCCGGCAGTGGCCGCGCAGGGCGAGCGCCGGACCGCTGCCGGGCGCCGCCGCCAGCAGGGGGTCGAGCAGGCGGCGCGCGCCATCGGCGTCGTCCGCCCGCAAGCGGGCGAGCGCCGCGGCGAGAATGTCGGCCTTGGCCGCCCGGTCCGTCATGCCGCGGAGCATAGCGGCCGCCGGACGGGTCTGTGAAGGCTCAGCCCGCCGCGCCGGCGTCCGACGTGTCCAGGCCGGCCCGGCGCAGGCCGTCGAGGAAATAGAGATCGTCGGCCGGGTTCTTGTACAGCGGATGCAGGGCCCAGCGCCGGGCGAAGCCGGGATCGAGGCGCTCGCATTCGTCGAGCGCGGCGCGGGCCGCGTCGGGCCGGTCCAGATGCCCCAGTGCCGCCGCCAGCACGAGATGCGCCAGCGCGTAATCCGCCCGCCGCTGGATCGCCGTCTCGGCCCAGCGCGCCGCGTCCTCGGGCGCCCGCGCGTTGAGATACGCGCGCGCCACCATGACGATGGTGAAGTGAATGCGCGGGTTCCGCGGGTTCAGCTTCAGCGAGCGCTCCATGTTGGCGATGCCGTCGGCCGGCCGGCCGACCAGGCTCTGCGCGATGCCGAGCGCCGAGAACGCCACCGCGTTCGAGGGGTTGAGCCGCACCGCCTCCTCGCCGGACGCGATCGCCCGGTCGAGCTGCCGGTCCCAGGTAAAGGCGAAGGCGAGCACGCAATGGGCCTCGGAATTGGCCGGGTCCAGCGACACCGCCTGGCGCGACGCCGCCAGCATCCCGGCGATCGCGCCCGCCCGGTCGTCGACGGACCGGAACAGGAGATCGCGATGGTGGCTGGTAGCGAGGCCGACATAGCCCTCGGCATAGCCCGGATCGAGCGTGACCGACTGTTCGAACAGGTCGCGCGCCTCGCCGTTGCCCGCCGGCGTGAAGGCCTCCAGCAACGCCCGGCCCTGCAGGCAGTGCCGCCAGGCCGTCATGTCGGTCGGCCGCGCCGGCGCCACCCGGGCGCGCTCAGCCCGCTCGACCTCGGGCGCGATCGTCGCCGCGATATGGTCGGTGATCTGGTCCTGCAGGTCGAAGACGTCGTCGGCCTGGCGGTCGAACTTCTCGGCCCAGAGATGGTGGCCGGTCGCGGCGTCGATGAACTGCACGTTCACCCGGACCCGCGAGGCCCCGGTGCGGATGCTGCCCTCCAGCACGTAGCGCGCGCCGAGCTCGCGCGCGGCGGCACGCACGTCGGGCGACTTGCCCTTGTAGGCGAAGGTCGAGTTGCGGGCGATTACCGGAAACGAGCGCCAGGCCGCGAGCGCGGTGATGATGTCCTCGGTCAGGCCGTCGACAAAATAGTCGTCGTCCGGGTTGCCGCCCAGATTGTCGAACGGCAGCACCGCCAGCGCCTGCCAGTCCTCGTCGTCCGCCGCCGGCGCGGCCGCCATCTCGACCGCCGGTACCGCCGGCGCGTCGCCGTTCAGGATCAGCCGGTAGGCACGGATCGGCCGCGCGATATTCTTCAGGGCGACGTCGCCCAGGTCGACGAAGGCGAATTCCGGACTGGCGCCGAGATTGCCGTGCACCATGTCCGAGACGCAGATCCCGCCCGGCGGCGCCAGCGCCTCCAGGCGCGCGGCGACGTTGACGCCGTCGCCGAGGTAATTGCCCCGGTCGACGACCACGTCGCTCAAGTGCAGCCCGAACCGCATCAGCATGCGCCGGTCCTCGGGCACGTCGGCGTTGACGTCGGCCAGGAAGCCCTGCACGTCGACGGCGCAGCGCAGGGCGTCGAGCACGCTCGCGAATTCCAGCACCACGCTGTCGCCGGCGCTGTTGAACAGCCGGCCGTGGTGGTCGTCCGCCACGTCGATGATGTATTCGCGATAGGCCGTCCAGTTCTGGACCGCCAGTTCCTCGTCCAGGCCCATCAACCGGCTGTAGCCGACGACATCGCCGGCGAGGATCGCGACCAGCTTGCGTTTCATTTATCGGACCCTGGCAGCAATACCACATCTTGAGTATCGCACGCCGGCGGCCACGACGCCGCAAGCCATTTCACCTTCGCCGGCGCCGGCGCCGGGCCGGACGCGTCAGGTGGCCGGCGGTTCCGGCGCGTCCGGGCGCCGGCCGGCGAGGAAGCAGGTCCGCAGCCGGCCGACGCCCTTGACGTCGATATCGCCGCGCGGCGTGAACGCGTAGCCATCGGCCAGCGCGTCGCGAACCTCGCCCGTCACCTGGATCCGGCCGGCGACACCGGTCGATTCCAGCCGGCTGGCGACGTTGACGGTTTCACCCCAGAGGTCGTACATGAACTTCTTCTTGCCGATCACGCCGGCGATGACGGGCCCCCGGTTGAAGCCGACGCGCAGGTCGAGGCCGAGCCCGTCGCGCCGGTTGATGCGGTCGACCAGCGCCACCAGATCCAGCGCGAAATCGGCCATCCGCCGCACATGGTCCGGCATCGGCTGGGGGATGCCGGCAGCGACCATGTAGGCATCGCCGATGGTCTTTATCTTCTCCAGGCCATGCGCCTCGACCAGCTCGTCGATGGCCGAGAAGGTGTCGTTCAGTATCTCGACCAGCCGGTTGGCGGGCACGGTCTTGGACATGGCGGTGAAGCCGACGATGTCGGCGAACAGCACCGTGGCGTCGTCATAGGCATCGACCAGATCGGGCTCGTTGCGCTTCAGCCGGCCGGCCATCTCCTCGGGCAGGATATTGAGCAGCAACTGCTCCGATCGCTCGCGCTCACGCTCGAGCTCGGCGGTACGCGTGCGGACCAGTTCGTCCAGATGCGCGTTCTGGTACTGCAGCAGGCCGAAATACTTGTTCAGCGAATGGAACGCGGTGGCGAAGATCGCCGTGATGCCGATGGCGATGGCGTTGACGACGACGAACCGGCGCCCGGGATTGGCCGCCGCCTCGACCGCCTCGGGAATGGCGAGCTGCGCCGACAGCCGAAGCGGGATGTCGATATTGATCCCGACCAGCAGCAGCCCGACATAGAACAGGCTGTGCCGGGTCGGCAGCAGATAGATGGCCAGCACGATCTGCAGGAAGAACAGCGGCAGCGCGTGCGTCCCCACGCCGCCGCCGGTATAGAAGGCGCGCAGGAAATCGATGCCGAACGGCAGCAGGCTGAGATAGACGGCCGTGGTCTTGTGGCCGCGCGCCAGCGCCGCCAGCGCCGCGGCCAGGCAGCCGAGGATGAGCAAGTTGTTGACCGAGTTGGCGCCGGTCGACAGGTCGATCAGGACCAGCCCGATCTCGCCGCTGCCGGCGAGCGCCAGCATGAACAGCAGGAACCGGGTCTTCGTCCGCTCCAGCGGGTCTTCGTTCAGGTCGAACCATCTCGGCATGTGTCGGATGCCCTCGAGCTTGTCGGGCGCCAACCGGCTCAGGCCGCGACGCCGGCCGCGTCCAGCCCGGCCGCGCGCAGGCCGTCGAGAAAATACAGATCGTCGGCCGGATTCTTGTACATCGGCCGGAGCGCCCAGCGCCGGGCGAAGCCGGGGTCGAGGCGCTCGCAGGCCGCCAGCGCCGCGCGCGCTTCCGTGCCGCGCCCGAGATGGCCGAGCGCGGCGGCGCCGACCAGGTGGCCGAGCGCGTAGTCCGCGCGGCGCTGCACGGCCGCCTCCGACCAGCGGGCCGCCGCCTCGGGCGAGCGGGCGTTGAGATGGGCCCGGGCCAGCATGGTGATGACGAAGTGGATGCGCGGGTCCTGCGGGTTCAGGCGCAGCGACCGTTCCAGGCTGGCAATGCCCTCGCCCGGCCGGCCGGCGAAGCTCCGCGCGATGCCGAGCTGGGCATGGGCCAGCGCGTTGCTCGGATTCAGGTGCACGGCCTCCTCGCCGGCGGCGATCGCCAGGTGGAACTGCCGGTCCCAGATCAGCCCGAAGCCGAGGATGCAATGCGCCTCGGCGTTCATCTGATCGAGCGAGACGGCCCGGCGCGCGGCCTTGAGCAGCGCCGCGATCGCCCGGGCGCGGTCGGGCGCGGTCTCGAACCAGATCTCGCGGTGATAGGTGTAGGCGAGGCCGACATGGCCGCCGCCATAGCCCGGGTCGAGCGCGATGGCCCGCTCGAACATGGCCCGCGCCTCGGCGTTGTCGGCCGCGGTGAAGCTGTCCATCAGCGCCCGGCCCTTCAGGCAATAGTGCCAGGCCGTCATGTCGGTCGGCCGCGACGCGGTCACGCGCTCGCGTTCCGCCCGCTCCACTTCCGGCGCGATGGTGGCGGCGATATGCTGGCCGATCTCGTCCTGCAGCGCGAAGACGTCGCCGGCCTCGCGGTCGAAGCTCTCGGCCCAGAGCGGCCGTCCCCGCGCCGCGTCGACGAACTGCACGTTCACCCGCACGCGGCCGTCGTCCAGGCGCAGGCTGCCTTCGAGCACGTAGCGCGCGCCCAGGTCGCGCGCCACGGCGCGGACATCGGGCGACTTGCCCTTGTAGGCGAAGCTCGAATTGCGCGCGATCACCGGAAACGACCGCCAGGCCGCCAGGCCGTTGATGATGTCCTCGCTCAGGCCGTCGACGAAATAGTCGTCGCGCGGATTGCCGGACAGGTTGACGAACGGCAGCACGGCGACACTCGCCCGGTCGCCGGTCCCGGCCGCCGGCATCGGCTCCGATGCCGGCGCGGCGGCGGCGTGCTCGGCGCCGTTGAGCGCGACCCGGTAGGCGCGCATCGGCGGCCCGTCCGTGTTCAGCTTGACCTCGCCCAGGGGATCGAAGGCGAATTCCGGGCTGGCCGCGAGATTGCCGTGGACCATGTCCGACACGCAGATCCCGCCCGGCGCCGCCAGCGCCGCCAGTCCCGCCGCGACGGCGATGCCGTCGCCCCGGTAGGTACCGCGGTCGACGGCGACCTCGCTCAGATGCAGCCCGAACCGCATCAGCATCCGCCGCTCCGGCACCACCGTCTCGTTCACGTCGTGCAGGAACTGCTGCACGTCCACGGCGCAGCGTAGCGCGTCGAGCACGCTGGGGAAGGCGAACACCATGCCGTTCTCGCCGCCGTCGAACCGCCGTCCCTGGTGGTCGTCCACGGCGTCGCCGACATAGGCCCGGTAGGCCTTCCAGTTCTGCGCCGCCAGTTCCTCGTTCTCGGCCACCAGCCTGTCGTAGCCGGCGACGTCGCCGGCCAGGATCGCGACCAGTTTTCGTTTCATCTCACTCACCCTTGCCATCGCGCCGCCTCGCAAAGCGCCCCGCTCCGACGACAAATGTCATGAAGAACGCCCGCCATTGCGAGCTTGTCACGGTGAGTCACGTGAACGGCGGCGGCATGCCAGCGGCAAGTAAGGGAAAACCGCGAGCCCCGGAGACCCGACAGCCTCGCCCCGCTTAGTCGGGA
This sequence comes from Alphaproteobacteria bacterium, assembly GCA_028281075.1. Classification (GTDB taxonomy): domain Bacteria; phylum Pseudomonadota; class Alphaproteobacteria; genus JANQKO01. Next base: position 9,525 of record JANQKO010000166.1, read on the forward strand.
ATGCGCAGGCCGGCCTTCCGCAGGCCCTCGATGGCATGGTCGATCAGGTCGTCCGGCGCGTTCCAGGCGGCCAGGAAATCGCGGACATGCGCGCCGATGTCGGGGGCGAGCTCGAGCAGCCTGTCGCAGGCCGCCAGCCCCTCGCGCTCGCGCCCGAGCTGGCCGTAGCACATGGCCAGCAGGATGTAGCTGACGTAGAACGCCGGCATCTGCCCCAGCTTGGCCTCGGCGAGCGCGGCCTCGTAGTCGCCGCGGCGATAGAAGTCGACGACCGCGGCGGCATGGAACCAGCCGGGATGGGTCGGGCTGAGCGCGATCGCCTTGGCCGCCAGGCCGACGCCACGGTCCCACTCGCCGCTGAACGCCAGCATGATCCCGTAATCCGCCAGCATGTCGGCATGGTTCGGGTTCAGCGCCACGGCGCGCTCGCCCGTGGCCCGGAAATCGTCCAGCTCGCCGCGGTGAAAATGGGCGCTGAACAGATAATGGTAGGCCATGGAGTTTTCCGGATCGAGCAGCACCGCCCGCTGCGCCGCGTCGAGCGCGCGGTCCAGCGGATCGCCGTCATGCCGGGGATTGAAGCGGAAGCGCGCCTCGTCGAGATGCAGGGCGGCCAGCGCCGCCCAGGCGCTGGCATAGCCCGGATCCAGCTCGACCGCGCGTTCCAGCGCCGCGCGCACCGGCTCGTGCTGCTCGGCCAGGGCGTTGAACCAGTATTCGTAGAACCGCAGCACCGCGTCATAGGCGTCGAGATGCTGCGACGGCTTGGCCCGGGCCAGCCGCGCGCCGGCGCGGGCGACGACGCCATAGGGCTGGCCGACCGCGGCGACGATCCGGTCGGCGATATCGTCCTGGATCTCCAGGATGTTCTGCGCCGACAGGTCGCGGTCGTAGGTCTCCGAGAACAGGTGCGTCGCGTTGGCGGCGTCGATCAACTGCCCGGTCACCCGCACCATGTCGCCGGCCTTGCGGATGCTGCCCTCCAGCACGTAGCCGACGCCCAGGTCCCGGCCGACATCGCGCACGTCGATGCGCTGGCCCTTGTACTTGAAGGTCGAATGGCGCGAGATCACCCGCAGGTCCGGGAACCGGGTCAGGTCGCTGATGATCTCCTCGGTGACGCCGTCGGCGAAGAAATCCTGGCCGGCATCGCCGCTCAGGTTCTCGAACGGCAGCACGGCGATGGCCGGCCCCGTCGGCAGCTCCAGCGCCGGATCGGCCGGCGCCGCCGCCGATACCGGTGCCGGCGCGGACGCGAGCGCGGGCGGGTCCGCCGGCGCCGGCTGCGTGGCCCGGAACAGCGGCGCGTAGCTGCCCTTCGGCAGATCGATGCGCACATGGTCGTCGCGGCCGTCGGTCAGGTAATAGCGCTCCAGCCGGCGGCGCAGGCGGCCGGCCTCGACCCGGACGATGGTGTTGGTCTGCGGATCGAAGCTCTCGTCGCGGTCGAAGACCTCGGTGGCGATGGTGTATTCCTTCAGCCGGTCGCCGCGCTCGGCCAGGGCCTCCTCGACCACGTAGGACAGGAACGACTTCATCCGGCCGGACTGCGCGAAATCGTCGCTGCCGAGGATGCGCGTCAGTTGCGCCCGCACCGCCGCTTCCGACGGCGCCGCGCCGCCGGCCGCCTGGCCCTGAGATGATGGATCCGCCGCCGCCAAGGCCTGCCCCTCCAACGTCCAGCCGCCCCGATCCGACGCCGATGGCGGATCCTTCGTGACGCGCCCCGACGGGATCGTCTCGAAGCATGCGATATCGGATGACGTCGTCGCGGCCTGTCCAAATCCCCAAATGCGAGACCTCACCACAGGTTAGCAGCCGCCTCCCGGACTGTCGACGGCGCCGTGACTCACCGTGACACACTGATTTTCGCCCCCGTCCGACCGCACATTGTCGACCGTGCGAGGGCCGCGACGGGCCCGCAACCGAGGCGACGAGAGGCTGAAGATGGGAACCGAAGCGAAGGCAACACATTCACGTCCGAAAACACGGCTGGCCGGGTTGGCCGGGGCCATCGCCCTGCTGGCGGCGCTGTCCGCCTGCCAGGAGGTGGCGCGGGTCGACAAGAACGCCGTGCGGTCGATCAAGTGGACGACCCTGACGCCGGGCGTCGCGGCCCAGGAACGCCGCATCGCCGGCATCGTCGAGCCGGTCGAGGTGACGCAGCTCAGCTTCGAGATCCCCGGCCGCATCCGCAGGCTGCACGTCCGCCTGGGCGACCGGGTCAAGGCCGGCGACGTGCTGGCCGAACTGGACCAGGAGCCGTTCCAGCTGCATATCCATCACGCCGAGGCCGAGGTCGCCGCCGCGCATGCCGTCTACAAAGAAGAAGCCCAGAACCTGGAACGGCAGCGCATCCTGTTCGACAAGGGCTGGATCGCGAAAGCGCGGCTGGACACGGCGGTCGCCACCCACGACGCCGCCGAGAGCCAGTTCGGCGCCCGCCGGGCGCAGCTTCGCCTGCGCCAGCGCGACCTGCGGCTGGCGCTGCTGCGCGCGCCGTTCGACGGCGTGATCTCGAAAAAGACCATCGAGGCCTTCGAGGAGGTCGCGGCCGGCCAGCCGGTGTTCGAGCTCAGCGGCGAGCGCAACCTGAAAGTCACGCTGCGGGTGCCGCCGACGCTGGTCAACCGCGTGCGCCAGGGCGAGGAGGTCGCCGTCGCCTTCCCCAGCGGCAATACACCCGCCGCCACGGGCGTCATCACCGAGATCGGCAGCCGGGCGGCGGAGGCCAACGCCTTCCCCGTCACCGTGGCGCTGGTCGACGCGCCCGACGGCCTGCGCGCCGGCATGTCGGCCGAGGTCACCTTCCGGTTCGCCGACGGGACCCGGCACGGCGACGGCCTGATGGTGCCGATGGCGGCCATCACCTCCGGCAACGGCCAGGCCAACCACGTCTTCCGCTTCGACAAGGCGAGCTCGACGGTGCGGCGCGTGCCGGTCGAGATCGAGAACCTGCACGACAACGACGTGCAGGTCGCCGGCGACCTGAAGGCCGGCGACATCATCGCCATCGCCGGCGTCGATTTCCTGAGCGACGGCCAGCAGGTCCGCCTGATGACCGCCGACATGCCCTATGGCGAGGGAGCCTGAGCCATGAACCTGACCGGATTCGCGCTTCACAACACCCGCCTGACGGCGCTTGTCGTCGCCATGCTGGCCATCGCGGGCGTGCTGCTGTTCCTGAACTATCCCAGCAAGGAGGACCCCGAGGTCACGGTGCGCGAGGCGGTGGTCGCCGCCTATTTCCCGGGCATGTCGCCCGAGCGGGTCGAGAACCTGATCACCCGCAAGCTGGAAAAGGAAATCCGCCGCATCCCCGAGGTCAAGAAGATCAAGTCCAGCTCGAAGACCGGCGTCGCGATCATCCATGTCGTGGTCTATGGCCGCTTCTTCGAAATGGAGCCGATCTGGCAGAACCTGCGCAACAAGATGGCGGAAGCCCGGCCGCGCCTGCCGAACGGCGCCATCGGCCCCTTCGTCAACAGCGACTTCGGCGACGTCAACGTCGCCACCGTGGCGCTGACGGCCAACGGCTTCTCGTTCGAGGAGATGCGGAAGGTGGCCCGCGACATCCGCGACGAGCTCTATGCCGTCGACGGCATCCGCCGGGTCGAGCTGCACGGCGTGCAGCGGGAGCGGATCTACCTGGAGACCACGAACGCGCG
>JANQKO010000194.1 GCA_028281075.1 Alphaproteobacteria bacterium
AGAACAGCATGGTCTTGGCGTTCGCCAGCGCCATCACCAGGCCGCTGCCGACGTCGCCCAGGTGCCGGGCGCGGCGGGCCGGCGCCGGTCCGCCGCCCGTGGCGACCGGCGCGGTCCAGAGCCTGTAGGCGAGATAGATCAGATAGGCGGCGCCGGCCCATTTCAGCACCACCATGATCTCGTGCATCCAGGCCGCGATGGCCGCGATGCCGAACACCGCGCAGGCCAGCCAGACCACGTCGCCGATCACCAATCCGGCCGCGAAGGCCAGGTTGCGGGCGCGGCCCTGCGCCAGGACCCGGGCCACCAGCGCCACCAGCGACGGCCCGGGCGTCGCCATCGCCACCGCCAGCGCCGCCGCGAAGACCAGAACCGACCAGATCTCCATCACGCCTTGCCCCATCTTTACCGGCCGCAGCTTCGCCCGGGCAGGCCTTTTTGTCGATGTCCATGCCGGGGTTCGCCTTCCCCCTTCCACGCGACGGCCGTCGCGAACCGCGCGAACTTGGCCTCGTTCGTGGTATCGCTGGGCGGCACGATCAGGCCCAGGCGCGCCCGCGCGCCATGGACCCGGGGCCAACCGGCCCAGGCCGCGACCCGTGTCGGTGCCCCGGCCGTCAATGCGCGGCCAGCAGCGAGCCGTAGCCGTCGACCTTGTCGTCGATGCCGTTGGCGCGCAGCGCGTGCCAGTAGGTGCAGGTGTTGATCGCCAGCACCGGCTTGTCGAGCCAGCGCTCGGCCTCGGCCGCGACCTTGCCGAAGGCCAGATTGGTGCCGACCTGGATGATGCACTCGACGGCCGGGTCGTCGACTTCCTTGCAGGCGGCGATCAGATCGTCCGGCTGCACGTGGGCGATCAGCGTCGGGCTGTTGCACTTCAGGCCCTTGATGGTCTGCACCTCGAAGCCGCAGTCGCTGAAGAAGCGGTGCACGTTCTCGTCGCCGACCGGCATGTAGGGCGTGATCACGGCGATGCGCCTGATGTCGCCGTATTTGCGCACCGCGGCCTGGCAGGCGTCCGAACCCATCGAGACCTTGATGCCGCAATGCTCTTCGATGCGCGCCTTCAGCACGTCCGAGCCATCCTTGCCGTCCCAGAAGGTCTCGGCCGACATGCCCATGATCATATAGTCCGGCGCGCAGGTCATGACCCGGTCCAGCGCCTGGAAGGTCTCCTTGCGGACGTCTTCCATCAACTGGTTGAAGTCGTCGTCGTTGTTGACCGGATTGTCCGGGATGTGGATGCGGCCCATGTGGTTGGTCACGCCCATCGGCCGCATGTCGTCGAATTCCGGCTGCACGGATGTGTTCGTCGAGGGCGCGATCACCCCGAACTTGCGGCGCCATGCCAACGCGTCGCCCATGCCGTCCTCCCTATCGTTGCCCCGTGGGATGCGTCAATCCGGCTCGACGGCCATCGATCGCTCGACCGCGTCGATCATGGCGCCCTTGCGCGCGAACGGCACCAGCAACGCGGGATCGTCGGCGATCGCCTTCATGCGGTCCATATGCGCGCGGCGCTTGGCCGGGTCCGTTTCCTCGATCGCCTGCTTGTTGCCGTGCGTGTGCTCCTGCACGTATTCGACCGCGATCGCCCGGCGCTGGGCACTGTAATGGTCCAGCATGCGGTCGGCGTCGGCGCCATGCCGCAGGATGCGCTCCAGCTTGCGCGCCAGGTTCACCGCGTCGTGGATGCCGCCGTTCATGCCCATGCCGCCGAGCGGGTTGTTGATATGCGCGGAGTCGCCGGCCAGCGCCACCCGGCCGACGCGATAGGTCGCGGCGACGCGCTGGTGCACGCGGTAGAGCGTGCGGTGGGCGATGGTGTAGTCGCCGTCCTTGTCGGCGATGCCGTGCAGCCGCGTTTGCAGCGTCGCGTCCGACAGCGCCTCGGCCTCGGTGGCGTCGGCCGCCACCGGCAGCAGCACCCGCCACAGCGCCGGCACCCGCAGCAGCACGAACCACTCGTCCGGATCGGCGACGTAGCTCACATGGGCGAGGCCGTCGAGATCGGCGGCGAAGTCGTGCGGCGTGCTGGCGACCAGCCACTGGTCGGGATAGGTGAAGCCGTCGAAGCCGATGTCGAGCGCGGTGCGCACCACGCTGGAGGCGCCGTCGGCGGCGATCAGGTAATCGCCGGCATGCGTCTCCGCGCCGTCGGGCCCGCTCACCGTCACCCGAACGCCGTCATCGTCCTGGCCGACGCCGGTGACCGGGCGGTTGAAGACCAGCTCGACCTCGGGCCGGTCGCGCAGCGCCTCGGCGGCGATGCCGGTCAGCTTGAACTGTTCGCATTGTAGCCGGTAGGGGTGGTCGGTCAGGGCCGCCAGGCAGCCGAGATCGAAGGTGGCGTAATCGCCGCTGCGGCGGTCGCGGAACTGATAGGTCGGCGCCTTCAAGCCCATCTCCAGCAGCCGCCCGGTCAGCCCCAGCGGCGCCAGCATGTCCAGCGTCGGCGGATGGAAGGTCGAGGCCCGGAGGTCCACCGGCAGGTCGGCCTCGGCCTCGAATACCGTGACCCGGATGCCGGCCCGGGCCAGGATCAGCGCCGAGACGCAGCCGGCGGGTCCGGCCCCGGCGATCAGGATATGGGGTTCGTTACGCATTACCGTGTTCCACTCCGCGCAGTGGATGTCGTATACAATCACGCGGTACGTGACAAGCGGGGCAATGGGGCCGGCCGACGAATCCGGCCCCGGACATATCAGCCCGAACATATCAGCGGAGGCAGAGTATGACGCGTAGCACCATGATCATCGCCGGCCTGCTGGCGGCGGCGATGGCCGGCGAGGCCATGGCCCAGACCGTCGGGATCGGCTCGACCACGCGCGGCGGCACCAGCCAGATCGGCCGCTCGATCGCGGCCGTGATTTCCGAGCATTCCGGCATGCAGATGCGGCCGCAGGAGCTGGCCAACACGGCCGACTACATGCCGCTGGTGAATGCCGGCGAGATCGAGTTCGGCATCTCCAACGTGGTCCAGCTCTATTACGCCTTCAACGGCACCGGCATGTCCGAGGGCCGGCCGAACAAGGATCTCCGGCTCGCCGCCGTGCTGATGCCGTTCCGGGCCGGCTTCATCGTGCCGAAGGATTCGCCCGTGAAATCGGTCGCCGACCTGCGCGGCAGGAACGTGCCCGTGTTCAAGAAGGGTGCGCTGGGCGATCACGTGGTGCGGGCTTATCTGGCCAATGCCGGCATGACGGTCGACGACGTCAAGGGCGTGCCGGTGCCGAACTTCCCGCGCATGTGGGACAGCTTCAAGCAGGGATCGACCGACGTCACCGTCGTCGTCGTCGGCTCCGGCCAGAACCGCGAGCTCGACAAGACGCTGGGCGGCGTGCGCTTCCTGTCGTTCGATCCGGCCGCCGACAGGCTGGCGGCGATGCAGGACTGGCTGCCGCAGATGTACCTGCTGCCGGTCGAGCCGAGCCCGAAGATTCCAGGCGTCATGGCGACGACCAACGTCATGACCTACGACTACACGTTCTTCGCCAACAAGGACGTGTCGGACGAGGTTGTATACAACGCGGTGAAGACGCTGTACGAGCAGGAGGCGCCGCTCAAGGCCTCGGGCCCGTTCTGGACCGGCTTCACGCCCGCACGCATGGCGAACGACGTCAGCGTGCCGTTCCACGACGGCGCCATGAAGTTCTACAAGGATGCCGGCATCTGGAAGCGGTAGGGGTGCGATGCCGAACGCACGGCACCTGCCATTTCGTCATTGCCGGGCTTGACCGAATAGATGTCAGGCCGGTCCGGACACGGATGTTGTGCACCGATATTGCATGCTTCGAGACGGCCTCCGCGAGGCCTCCTCAGCATGAGGTAAGGCATTGATATCAAAGAAAAACCTCATCCTGAGGAGTGCCCGCCAGGGCGCGTCTCGAAGGATCGGCCATCGGTCTCGGGCATTGGTGGCCGTCTAGGCCATTCGCCATGACCCTCGCCGACCGTCACCCCGCCGGCGCCGCGCCCGCCGGCCCGCTCGCCCGTCTGGTCGAGCCGGGCCTGGCCGGGCTGTTGACGCTGATCACGATCTTCTGGGCCTCGGGCCTGCCGCTGTGGATCGGCGTCCGGGTCTATGCCGAGCAGGTCCTGATCTCGGTGCTCTGCCTCGCCATCGCGCTCTGCCTGCTGACCCGGCCGGCGAACCGGGGCGCCGGCCGGCCAACCGTGCCCTGGTACGACAAGGCGCTCGCCGTGCTGGCCATCGGCTTCGGCATCTACCTCACCTGGCGCTTTCCGGTCCTGGCCGACGAGGTCTTCTACCGCCCGGTCGAGGCCATGACTGTCTCGGCCATCGGCCTTATCCTGCTGTTGGAAGCGCTGCGCCGCGGCGTCGGCTACAGCCTGATCGTCGTGCTGGGCCTGGTCTGCCTCTACGCGCTGTTCTCGGACCAGCTCGAGGGACCGCTGCAGAGCCGGGCCGTCTCGCCGAAGCGGCTGCTCAGCTTCATGGTGCTGGACAGCGCCGCGCTCGCCGGCGCCGCGCTCTATATCGCCGTCGCCGTGGTGCTGCCGTTCGTGCTGCTGGCGAAGCTCCTGCTGGCGACTGGCGGCTCGGCCTTCTTCTCCGACCTGTCCTCGGCGCTGCTCGGCCGCTCGCGTGGCGGCTCGGCCAAGATCGCCATCGTCGCCTCCGGCCTGTTCGGCTCGATCTCCGGCAGCGCCGTCTCCAACGTCGCCTCCACCGGCGGCATCACCATTCCGTTGGTGTAGCAGGGCGGCTACCGGCCTAGGACGGCGGCGGCCATCGAGGGCGCGGCCTCGACCGGCGGCCAGCTCATGCCGCCGATCATGGGCGCGGCCGCGTTCCTGCTGGCCGAGAACCTGCAGGTGCCCTATCGCGAGGTCATCCTCGCCGCCCTGATCCCGGCCGTGCTCTACTATCTCAGCCTGTTCCTGTTCGCCGACCTGGAGGCGGCGCGGTCCGGCATCGCGCCGGTCGACGCCGACCGCATCCCGCCGCTCGGCCGTACGCTGGCCCGCGGCTGGTTCATCCTGCTGCCGTTCGCGGTGCTGATCGTCAGCCTGTTCCAGTTCGGCCTGCCGCCGGAGACGGCGGCGCTGATCGCCACCGCCTCGCTCGCCGCCGTCTCGCTCTTCCGCACCTATGGCGGCGAACGGCTGCGGCCGGCGGACTTCCTCCAGGTCCTGGTCGATACCGGCCGCTCGGCCATCGACATCGTGCTGATCTGCGCCGTCGCCGGCATCGTCATCGGCCTGTTCTCGCTGTCCGGCCTCAGTTTCGGCCTGTCCTTCTTCCTGGTGCTGCTGGGCAAGACCAGCCTCTGGCTGCTGCTCGCGGTCACGGCGATCGTCTGCATCCTGCTCGGCATGGGCATGCCGACGGTCGGCGTCTATCTGCTGCTGTCGACGCTGGCGGCGCCGCCGCTGATCGAGCTCGGCCTGCTGCCGATGGCGGCGCATCTCTTCGTGCTCTATTTCGGCATGATGTCGATGATCACGCCGCCGGTCGCCATCGCCGCCTTCGTCGCCGCCAACATGGCCCAGGCCGAGCCCATGCGCACCGGTGTCGAGGCCGTGCGCGTCGCCTGGCCGGCCTACGTGGTGCCGTTCCTGTTCGCCACCGCGCCGGCCCTGATCCTGGCCGACGACTGGCTGCATGTGCTGATCGCCGCGACCACGGCCGGGCTTGGCGTCTATGCCGTCACCATGGCCATCGTCGGGTATGCCGCGGCGCCGCTTGGGACCCCGGCACGCGCCGGCTTCGCGCTTGCCGGGATCGCGCTGCTGCTGCCGCATTCGCTGTTCGACGGCGCCGCCATCGTCACCGTGGCGGGGCTTGCCGCCGCCGCGGCGCTCTGGCTGCGGGCGCGGGCCGGGGCGGCGGGACGCGCGGAAGCGGGGTAGGGAGAATGTCCGAGCCTGAATTCGAGCACATCACCGTCCGTCGGCTGCATCCGCTGTTCGCGGCCGAGATCAGCGGCGTCGACCTGACGGCACCGCTCGCCGAACCGGCCTTCGCCGAGATCGCCGCGGCCTTTAACGCGCACGCGGCGCTGGTGTTCCCCGGACAGCGGCTCGACGACGCGGGGCAGCTCGCCTTCGCCCGCCGCTTCGGCGACCTCGAGGTGCTGCAGAAGGGCGCCATCGGCGAGCGCACGCTGCTCGCCGGCATCAGCAACGTCGACCCGGCGACCGACGACATCATTCCGGCCGACGATCCGCGCCTGCTGCGCCAGTACAGCAACGAGCTCTGGCATACCGACAGCTCGTTCAAGCGGATTTCGGCCAGGGCCTCGCTGCTGCATGCCCGCGAGGTGCCGGCCACGGGCGGCGACACCTCGTTCGCCTGCATGCGCGCCGCCTGGGACGCCCTGCCGGCCGACAGGCGGGCGCTGTGCGAGACCCTGGTCGCCGAGCACGATTTCGCCTATAGCCGCGCGCTCACCGTGAAGGACGACTTCCTGACGCCGGCGCAGAAGGCCGAGGTGCCGCCGGTGCCGCAGGCCCTCGTCGTCGCCAACCCCCGCAACGGCCGCAAGGCGCTCTACCTCGCCAGCCACGCCTCGCACATTCTCGGCTGGCCACGGGCGCGGGGCCGGGCGCTGCTCGACGAGCTGACGGCGCACGCGACCCGGCCCGACTTCGTCTATACCCACCACTGGCGGCAATGGGACCTGGTGATGTGGGACAACCGCGCCACCATGCATCGCGGCAGCGCCTACGACTATCGCCGTGACCGTCGCGTCATGGTCCGCGCCACCGTCGCCGGCGACGCCGCCACCGTCAGCGCCGACGACGCGGCGCGCGCGGCGGCAGCAAGCTAACAGGTTGCTGAATTGATCCGGTATCGCGGCTGACCATCCTTCGAGACTGCCCCTATCGGGGCTTCCTCAGGATAAGGAATCTTTTGAATTCAATGACTTATCCTCATGCTGAATGCTGAGAGTGTGTGAAGAAATCGCGCCGATGCCCCCCAAGTTGTCATCCTGGCGAAGGCCAGGATCCATGTTTGTTGTTTTTGAACACATTGCGATGCCATTGGATGCTGGCCTTCGCCAGCATGACGGCTTTCTTTGGATCGGAAGCCATTTCTTCACAGGCTCTGAGGAGACGCGAAGCGTCGTCTCGAAGCATGCTGGCACCGATATCGCGGCAATCTTGGCAGCGGGCTAACCTCGGCCGGTCTCCGGCAGGGGTGGCAGGCGGCGCGGCACCGGCGATGACTGGATGATCGAGGTGTTGGTCATCGCATAGGGGATGATCGCGTCGATCAGGGTTTCCAGATCCTCGACCGAACGCACATGCGCCCGGGCGATGAAGCAGTCCTCGCCGGTGACCCGGTCGCATTCGGTGATTTCCGTCCGCGCGTCCAGCACCTCGGCAACCTTCTTGAGCTGGCCCGGGATCGGCCGGATACGGAGATAGGCGGCCAGCGGCCGTCCCAGCCCGCGCGGGTCGATCTCGGCCGTGTAGCCCCGGATCACGCCGGCCTCCTCCAGCCGGCGCACGCGCTCGGCGACGCTCGGCGCCGACAGGCCGACGAGGCGCGCCAACTCGGCCATGCTGACGCGGGCGTCCCGCGTCAGCGCCGCCAGAATGGCGGTATCCGTCGTGTCCAGTGGCCCGTTTTCGTATCGAAGGCGTTTCATATCTAAAACCTTTAAATTGAAAGGTAATCTCAGAATATCTATTCTCTTGCTGATGGTCAAAGGCCATATCGCCTTTCAATATCTCGGCATGAACGGTTCCGAGCGGATCTTCGCCAAGGCCGCGGCGGCGGTGCCGCCGCATCTCTGGTTCGGTGTCAGCGCGGTGTTCCACTATCTCGGTCCGGCATTCGCCGTGCTGCTGTTCCCGGCCGTGGGCGTGCTCGGCGTCGCCTGGCTGCGCATCGCCTCGGCCGCCGCCCTGTTCGCGCCCTGGACCCGGCCCTGGCGCACCCTCGCCGCCGCCGACGGCCGCACGCGCCGGCTGCTGCTGGGGCTCGGGCTTTGCCTGGCGGTGATGAACTGCGCCTTCTATCTGGCGCTCGACCGGCTGCCGATCAGCCTGGTGGCGGCGATCGAGTTCGTCGGCACAATCGCCGTCGCCCTCCATGGCCTGCGTACCGGGCGCAATGTCGCGGCGCTGGCGCTCGCCGTCGTCGGCGTGTTCGTCCTGATCGACGTCACCTGGTCGGGCGATCCGCTGGGCCTGTTCTGGGCCTTCCTCAACGGCGCCCTGTTCGTCGGCTATATCGTGCTGGGTCACCGCATCGCCCAGGGCGGCGCCGGCGGCGGCGTCGAACGCCTGGGCGCGGCCATGGCCATCGCCTTCCTGTTCGTGCTGCCGGTCGGCCTTGTCGAGGCGCTCACGGCCTTTACCGCGCCGCTGCTGCTGCTGGCCGGTATTGGCGTCGGTGTCTGCTCGTCGGTGATCCCCTATATCTGCGACCAGCTCGCCATGTCGCGCCTGCCGCGGGCCAGCTTCGCCCTGCTGCTGGCGCTGCTGCCGGCGACCGCGACCGTCATCGGTGTCATCGTCCTGGCGCAGATCCCCGGCACCACGGACATTCTCGGCATCCTGCTGGTCATGGCCGGCGTCGCCCTGCACAAGCCGGCAAGATAGCCCGTCATCGAGGTCGCGCGTCCGGATCCGGGGCGCCGACGGGCCGGCGACATGACGGCGGTAAACGGGATAACATCGGCCGGGCAGTCGTCGGTTGCACGCGCCGCCAGGCGGCGCCGTCGCGTCATTTCGGGGGTCACGGGCATGCTGGGCGGCCGTCTCACCGCTTCCCTCACGCGCTCGCGCACCCTGCTCGGCGTCGGCCTGATGATCGTCGCCATGCTGGTCGTGCCGCTGGCCGACGGCCTGGCGAAGTATCTGAGCACGTCCTATTCCCCCGTCTTCCTCAGTTGGGCGCGCTATGCCGCCGGTACCGTGTTCGTGCTGCCGGTGCTGGCCTTTGCCCGCGGCGGCCTGCGTCTGCGCCCGGCGCAACTGCCGTCCCAGGTCCTGCGCACCGTGTTTCTCGCCGCCGCCATGACGCTCTACTTCATGGCCATCGCCCGGGTGCCGCTGGCCGACGCGCTGGGCGCCTATTTCGTCGCGCCCATCGTCGCCACGATCCTTGCCGTGCTGGTGCTGCGCGAGCGGCTGACCCGGCGCAAGGCGCTTGCCGTCGGGTTGGGCTTCGCCGGCGCGCTGCTCGTGGTCCGGCCGACCGGCGTGATGGACATCGGCATGGCCTACGCGCTGGCCGCCGGCCTGCTGATGGCCGGCTATCTCGTGGCGACTCGCATGGCGGCGACGGCGAGCCCGCCGTTCGTCACGCTGCTGATCCAGTATCTGCTGGGCACGCTGCTGCTGACGCCGCTCGCGGTCGTCGCCTGGCGGACGCCGACGGCCGAGGCGCTGGGGCTGATCCTCGGCATGGGCCTGTGCTCGGCGGCCAGCCATCTGGCGTCGATTCACGCGTTCCGCTTCGCCCAGGCCTCGACGCTGTCGCCGCTGGTCTATGTCGAGCTGATCTCGGCGACCCTCTTCGGCTTCCTGGTGTTCGGCGACTTTCCGTCCGTGCTGACCTGGCTTGGCATCGCGGTGATCGTGCTGGGCGGCCTCAGCCTGATCGAGCGACGTTAACCCGCCTTTCTCACCGCCATCACGGTCTGCGTCGCGCGCGGGCGTCGGCCCCTTCGGCCAGCCGGCCAACGACGTCGTGAACGCCTTTTGGGCCGGCCGCGTTATATGCTGGTGGAAACTGTTTCCCGATCGCCGCTCCCGCCGGCCAGATACCGGCGGCCGGGGCGGCGGCGCCGTGCGCCGAAAGACGTTGTTGCCGATGCTGGGGTTCACCGAGGCACGCCGCCGACGCAAGTTCGAAGCGATGACGAAACCGCATCTCGATGCCCTCTACCGGACCGCCCGGCGCATGACCGGCCATGCCCAGACCGCCGAGGACGTCGTGCAGGAGACCTGTCTCAAGGCCTATCGCGGCTTCCACACGTTCCAGGCCGGGACCAACTACGGCGCCTGGCTGTTCCGCATTCTGACCAATACCTGCATCGACTGGCGCCGCCGGCGCGGGATCGGCGAGACCGTCGACCTGCATGCGCTGCCCGATGCCCTGCTCGGCGCCGACGTCGGCTCGGCGACGCGGGACCGGTACGAGCCCGATCCCGAGGCCAGCCTGCTGGTCGCCGAGTTCCGCCGCGATGTCATGGGCGCGATCGGCCGGCTGTCGCCCGAGCTGCGGATGGTGGTGCTGCTGGCCGTGTTCGAGGAATACAGCTATGCCGAGATCGCCGAGGCCGTCGGCTGTCCGGTCGGCACCGTGCGCTCGCGGCTGAACCGCGGCCGTCGGCAGTTGCAGGCCGATCTCGCGGCCTACCGCCGCGGCGCGACGGACCCGATACCGCTGGCCGACGCGCGCGCGGCCAGGGACGGCGGCGGCCAATGAGCGGATTGACCTGCGCCGAGGTACGCGCGCGCCTGTTCGACTATCTCGACGGCCTCGGCGAGGCCGGCGACCGCGCCGCCATGGGCGCGCATCTCGACGCATGTCCGGACTGCGCCGCCGAGCTGCGGGCGTCCGAGGGGATGGAGCGGCGCATGCGACAGGCACTTGCCGGCGACCGCGCGCCGGACGGCCTCTGGGATCGGGTGATGGCCGACATCGACGCGGACGCGGCGGCCGGACCGCGCGGCCGGCGGTTCGGCTGGCCGGTTCTGGCGACGGCGGCGGCGGCGTTCGCCGTGCTGCTGATCGCGGTGGTCGGCCTGGTCCTGCCGCCGGAGCGGCGGACCGTGCCGGCGGCGGCGCTGGTGGTCGAGCCGGTGAACGACTTCATCACCTACCGCTTGAGCGGCCGGCCGCTCGACGTCGAAAGCGCCGACCCGGCGAAGCTGGCGCGGTGGTTCACCGGCAAGACCGAGTCCGGCGTGCCGCGCCGGATTCCGGCGCCGCGCGGCTTCCGGCTGGTCGGCAGCCGGCTCTGTTATTTCCTCAACCGCCGGCTGGCGGCGCTGATGTACCGGACCGATGCCGGCCTGCTGTCGCTCTACGTCATGTCCGACCACGACATCGTGCTGCCCGAAGCGCGTCCGGACCCGGCGGCCGGCCGGGCCCTGTCGAGCCACCGGGTCAATGACCATACCAGCCTGATCTGGCGCGACGGCGGCCGGGTCTACGTGCTGGTCTCCGACCTGCCCGAGGCCGAGATGCGCCGCTTCGTGCACGGCCTGCGGGCGGCCCTGCGGCGGGCGCCGGCGGCCTATGCCCGGGTCATGACCACGATGGTCACCAGCATCGCCGGCGTCAGCGCCAGGGCCGGAATGACCAGCCCGGCGAAGCCGAAGCAGGCGGCGGCGAAGATCCAGCCCATCACGCCGTTGGCGATGAAATAGTACTTCGCGTCCGGCGGGCCGAGCAGGGCGTCGCGGAGGAACCAGCCCAGCACCGGAATCCGGCAGAGCCAGATGACGGCGGCCGGCGGCTTCTCGCCCGCCTCTGCGACACCTGGCGCCATGTCAGTGGGTCTTCCCCTTGCCGTGCGACATGCCGTGTCCGGAATGGTCCATCTTGCCGGCATCCGAACCGCGCGCGCCGACGGCCTCGACCGCGAACTCGACATCGATCGCGCCGGCCTTCTCGAAGGTCAGCGTCGCCGTCACCGGATCGCCCTCGACCAGCGGCGCCTTGAGCTGCATGAACATCACGTGATAGCCGCCCGGCTTCAGCTCGACGGTCGCGCCGGGCGGGATCTCCAGGCCGGCGGGCAGGCGCCGCATGCGCATCACGCCGTCCTTCATGGCCATCTCGTGGATCTCGACCTTGCCGGCGAAATCGGCCGCGCCGGCGACCAGCCGGTCCGGCTCGCTGCCCATGTTCTTGATGGTCAGGTAGCCGCCGCCGACCTTGGCGCCGCCGGGCGTCGCCCGGGTCCAGGGATGGTCGATCGCCATCGAACCGATCTTGTAGTCGTGCGCCACCGCGCTCGAGACATAGGCCGACAGGCTGAGGGTCAAGGCGGTCAGGATACGGATATAGGTCATTGCTCGCTCCAATCGTCTGGTGACGGGTCGGGGCCGTCCGCGGCGCGCGCGGCGGCGTCTTCGTGTCAGGAGGCGTGAGGAGCGGGCGGCGCGCGGGCTTCGGCCGTGCTGGCGGTGAAGCGGTCGGCCAGAACGGTGCCCGTGGCCGGCGCCGGCACGATTTGACGGCGGTTCGGCGCCGGCACGGCGGGCATGGCCACCGGCCCCAGGGCCGGGGTCGTGGTCAGCCGGCAGGTCTCGCAATCGGGGTCGTCGGTTTCGCCCCGGCCGTCGGTCAGCCCCCGCGCCGTGCAGAGCACGGGCGTGGTGCCGTCGGGCAGCGCGAAGGTGTTCAGATCGGGCGCGGCCTGGGCCGGCCGGGGCTGATGCCCGGCGACCAGCAGCAGGCTCGCCAGCGCGTAGAGCGCGCTGACCGCCAGCCGTATCTGCTTGTTGCGACACTGTCTCAACATGGACGCAGCATGCCACGGCCTGCCGTCCCGGCGAAAGACCGGCCGGCGGCTGCGGCATCACGCCGCAGCAAGGTGCGGCGCGCTAGCCGAGACCGGCGACCGGCCGGGCCGGGAACGGGTCGAGCGGCAGGCCCAGCACGGCGGCGAGGCTCGGCGTGAACTGCTCGGCCGTCGCCGTCGCCACCACGGCCTGCGGCACGCCGGGGCCGGCGAAGATGCAGAACCGGTCGTCGGCCGGATCGCCCGGGCGGTGACCGTGCGTCGAGACGTAGTGGGGATCGCCCGTCGGCCGGTCGTGGGGCGTATCCGCCGGGCTGTGCTCGAAGCTGTGCCGATGCGGTGCCGAGAAGGTGGCGATCAGGTCGCGCTGCTCGTCCGGCACGTGGCTGCTCGCTTCCGGTTGGACGCCGTATTCGGCCAGGCGCACGGCGACCTCGCGGGCATGGTCGGCGCCGTTGACGCGCACGTGCAGCGTCGCGCCCTCCGATTCCCACATCGTCTCCGGCAACACCTTGTCGGCGTAGATCGCCGTGTCGATGGGCCCATGGCCATGGTCGCTGGTCACCGCCAAGACATAGTCGTCGGCCCGGCCGTGCCGTTCCAGTTGCTGCACCAGCGCGCCGACCAGCGTGTCGGCCGTGGCGATCGACCAGTGCGCCGGCCCGCTCTCGTAGCCGAACTGGTGCTGGATCGCGTCGGTCATGCCGATCTCGCTCAGGATCAGGTCCGGCGGCCGGTCCGAGCAGGCGAGGCTGGCGACGGTCTGCAGCATGACCTGATCGCTCGCCATGCCGGTCATCAGGCCGACGGCTTCGGTCACCGTCTTCTGGTTACTATCCGGCATCGGGTGGGCGACGTGAACGTCATGCAACCGCCCGTCCGGGTCGTGCGTCAAGTCGGTATAGGCGGCGCTGGCCGCGGCCGGGATCTTGGCGAACCGGCTGCTGTCCATGAAGCCGCGCAGCCACCAGGGCGGCCGAAACAGATTGGCGTCCTCGGGCGGCAGCATGGCGTGACCGACGCAGGCGACGTCCAGGCCGGCATCCTTGGCCATGGCCGCGATGGTCGGCGCCCGCAGATCGCGCGGCGTGGCGCAGCGGAAGCCGTCGTCGGCGAAGATGTGGTTGCCGTAGGCGCCGTGCCGTTCGGCACCGAGGCCGGTGAGCATCGTCGCCCGGCCCGGCATCGAGGTCGCCGGCAGGGTGCTGCCCAGGCGCGTGACGCTGGTGCCGCGCGCGGCCAGCGCCGTCAGGTGCGGCAGCCGCGCCGCGTGGTCGCGCACGTAATCGGCGCTGACGCCGTCGATCAGGATCATGATCAGCTTGCGGCGGCTCGACATGGAACACTTTCCCTTTTTCATCTGCGAATCGTTCGAATTATTCGGATGTTTGTTGCAAACACGCGACAGCATGGCCGTCGGCGGTCCCGGTCAGCGGCGGCACCCGCGCGGCGCAGGCCGGCGTCGCGATCGGACAGCGGGTGCGGAAGACGCAACCGCTCGGCGGGTCGATCGGGCTCGGGATTTCACCCTTCAGGATGATGCGCTCGCGCCTGGCCGCCGTCTTGACGCCGGGCGCCGCCGACAGCAGCGCCCGCGTATAGGGATGCCGCGGCGCCGCGAACAGTCGGCGCGCCGGCGCGGCCTCGACGATGCGGCCGAGATACATGACCAGGATCCGGTCGGAGATATGCTCGACCACGGCCAGGTCGTGCGAGATGAACAGCAGCGTCAGGCCCAGGTCCTGCTTCAGGTCGATCAGCAGGTTGACGATCTGCGCCTGGATCGAAAGATCGAGGGCGGAGACCGGCTCGTCGGCGACGATGAAGTCGGGTTCGACGGCGAGCGCCCGGGCGATGCCGATGCGCTGGCGCTGGCCGCCGCTGAAGGCGCGGGGATGGCGGTCCATCACGGCCGGCGGCAGGCCGACGCGGGCCAGTAGGTCGGCGATGCGGTCGCGGCGCGCCCGGCCACGCGCCAGGCCATGGATGGTCAGCGCCTCGCCGACGGTCTCGGCCGCGGTCATGCGGGCGTTCAGGCTGTCGAACGGGTCCTGGAAGACAATCTGCATGCGCCGCCGCAGCGCGCGCAGGTCCCGCCTCGGCAAGGCTGTCACGTCGATACCGTCGAAGCGCACCGACCCCGCCGTCGGGTCGGTCAGCCGCAGGATGGCGCGGCCCGTCGTGGTCTTGCCCGAGCCGGACTCGCCGACCAGGCCGACCACCTCGCCGCGGCGGATGTCGAAGGACACGTCCTGCACCGCCTTCACCGTGCCGGTGACGCGCCCGAACGGCCCGTCGCGCAGCGCGAATTCCTTGCCCAGGCCGCGCACCGCCAGCAGCGGCGCGGTCATGCCGCGGCCTCGCGGCCGGCCGCGCCGGCGATCGCGCGCCAGCGCCGGCAGCGCACCAGCCGGCCGCCGATATCCTCGAGCGCCACCGGCGCGGCGCCGCAATCGGCGTCGGCGTGCGGGCAGCGCGGCGCGAAGGCACAGCCGGCCGGCGGCCGTAGCGGGTCGGGCACCTGGCCCGGAATCATCGGCAGGCGCCCGTCCTCGCCCGGTGTCGGCACCGATTTCAACAGTCCCTGGGTATAGGGCATCTTCGGGTCGGCCAGGAGGGCCTCGGCCGGCGCCTCTTCGACGACCTGGCCGGCATACATGACGACGATGCGGTCGGCGATCTCGGCCGCGACACCGACATCGTGGGTGACGAACAGCACCGCCAGGCCGGTGTCGCGTTGCAGCCGGCGGATCAGGTCCAGGATCTGCGCCTGGATGGTCACGTCCAAGGCCGTCGTCGGCTCGTCGGCGATCAGCAGCTTCGGCCGGCAGGCCCGCGCGGTGGCGATCATCACCCGCTGGCGCATGCCGCCCGACAGCTCGTGCGGATAGTCCCGCGCCCGCCGCGCCGGCTCCGGAATGCCGACGGTCGCCAGCATCTCGACGGCGCGCGCTCGGGCCGCGCGGCGCGTGCCGCCCCGGTGCCGGCGGATGGCTTCGGCGATCTGCTCGCCGACGCTGTAGACCGGGTTCAGCGCGCTCAGCGGCTCCTGGAAGATCATGGCGATGTCGTTGCCGCGGATCGTCTGCATCTCGGCTTCCGGCAGGGCCAGCAGGTCGCGGCCCGCGAACAGGACCGAGCCACCGACGATCTCGCCCGGCGGCGCGGGGATCAGGTTCATGATCGAGAAGCCGGTGACCGACTTGCCCGAGCCCGACTCGCCGAGCACGCACAGGGTCTCGCCGCGCCGAAGCGTCAGCGAGACCCCGTCAACCGCGCGGACCGTGCCGGCGTCCGTCGTGAACCGGGTCCGCAGATCACGGACCCGCAGCAATGGCGGCGCGTCAGCCATCCGCCGTCGTCACTCGAACGACAGGTTGCTGGCGCGGAAGTCCATCATGTAGACCGAGAACGGTCGCCATGTCAGTTGGCTGCGCACGCCGTAGAACTCGCGTGCCCGGTACAGCACGGTGCCCGGCGCCTCGTCCTCGAACATGTCCAGCATCTTCTGGTACTTGGCGAAGCGCAGCTTCGGGTCGAGCGTCGTCGCCGCGTCCTCGCCCAGCTTGACGAAGTCCTCGTTGCCGTCCCACAGAGCGGTGATCGACCAGCTCCACAGAATGGTGGCGTTGGGGTCGGGCACGATCAGCCAGTCCGACAGGTTGCGGACCTCGATGCTGCTGTCTTTCTGCGAGACCGACGACCAGTTCTCGTCGACCCGGACCTCGGCGTTGACGCCGACCTTGCGCCACATCTCGACGATCGCCTGCGCCGCCGTCAGACCGTTGGTGTAGTAGACCGGGTGGGTGATGAACTGGAGCTTCTGGCCGGCATAGTCCGAAGCTTCGATCAGCGCCTTCGCCTTCGCCGGGTCGTAGGCGAATTTCGGCCGCGCCGGATTGAAGAGTTCGTTCCACTCCTCGTACTGGTGGCTGTGCGTCACCATGGCCCGGCCGTCCCATAGCGCCTTGGTCAAGAGCTCGCGGTCGATCGCCAGGTTCAGGCCCTGTCGGAAGCGCTTGTCGGCCATGGCCGGATGGCCCGTTCGGTAGTTCAGCACGTGGCTGTTCACCAGCACGTCCCGTACCTCGCAGCAGTTGAGGCGCTCGATCGCCGCCAACTGGTCCGGCGGAATGCTGTTGATGATGTCGACCTCGCCGTTGGCGAGCGCGGTGATCCGGCTCGAGACCTCGGGGATCTCGCGGAAGGTCAGCGTCGCCGCCGGCGGCGCGCCGTCCCAATAGTCGGCGAAGGCTTCCATCACCACGCGGTCGTTGTCGATGAATTCCAGCACCCGGTAGGGCCCGGCGCCGACCGGCTTGCGGCCGAAGCCGTCGAAGCCGACCTGCTCGAAGTAATCCTTCGGCACGATCGAGCTGCCGGGATAGGCCAGCATCTTCTCCAGGATCGGATCGGGCTTCTTGGTGACGAACCGCACGGTCAGGTCGTCCGGCGTCTCGATCCGCTCGATATTGCCAAGCTGGAACCGGGCGCGGGTGTATTTCGCGTCCGGGTCCAAGAGGCGCTCGAAGGTGAACTTCACATCAGCGCTGGTCAACGCCGCGCCGTTGTGGAAGGTCACGCCCTCGCGCAGCGTGACCTCCAGCGTCAGGTCGTCGATCCGCCGCCAGCTCGTCGCCAGGCCGGGAGCCAGCCTGGCGCTGGTGCCGGCCTCGTTGGCGGCGAAGTCGCGCCGGATCAGCGTGTCGAAGCTGTTGTTGGTCAACGGGAAGCCGGCATTGGCCAGCGCCATCGCCGGGTCCAGCGTGTTGCGCAGGCTCTGTACGCCCACGGTCAGCGTGTGCCGGTCCGCGGCCTGCACGCTCGTCACGGCCGGCAGCAGCAGCGCCAGCGCCAGGAACCATCTTAACATCGGTTACTCCTTCGGTTCGGGTTGCCTATCTCGTGAAGTCTCGTCGCGGCCGCTCAGGCGGCCAGGTTCGGGTCGAGACGGTCGCGCAGCCAGTCGCCGATCATCGCCGTCGTCATGGTCAGCACGATGATCGCCGCGGCCGGGATCGCCGCCAGCCACCAGGCCGTGATCAGGTGGTTGCGCGCCTCGCCCAGCATCAGGCCGAGCGACGCATGCGGCGGCTGCACGCCGACGCCCAGGAACGACAGCGCCGATTCCAGGATGATCACCGTGCTGAGGTTGATCGTCGCCAGCACGATCAGCGGCGAGACGATGTTCGGCAGCACGTGCCGCAGCGCGACGCGCAGCGGCGAGGCACCGAGCGCGCGGGCGGCCTCCACGAAGGTCCGCGCCCGCACCGTCAGCACCTGGGCCCGCACGACGCGGGCATATTTGTCGTAGTCGGCGATGCCGACGATCAGCACCAGGACCAGCGGGCTGGTGCCGACCAGCGCCACCGCGGTCAGCGCCAGCAGTGTCAGCGGCACGGCCGCCTGCGCGTCGACCAGCAGCATGAAGACATGGTCGAGCCAGCCGCCGGCGCTGCCGCTGATCAGCCCGGCGATGGTGCCGGTGACGACGCCGATCAGCACGCCGGCGCCGGCGATGACCAGCGTCGTGCCCAGCGCGTGCAGCAGCCGCGACAGCACGTCCCGGCCGAGATGGTCGGCGCCCAGCAGATGTGCGCCGTCGCCGCCCAGCAGCGCCGGCGGCCGCAGCCGCGACAGCAATTGCTGCTCGGCAATGCCATAGGGCGCGAGCAGCGGCGCCAGCGCCGCGGCCGCCAGCATCGTCGCCAGCACGGCGAACGCCAGCAGCACCGGCGGCGGCAGCGCCGGGAGCCATTTGCGCCGTGGCCGTTCGGCCCGGCGCAGCGGCAGCGTCTCGTCGCTCATACCGCCGCCGCCTTGCGCGCCCGCGGATCGAGCAGGCCGTAGCTGATGTCGACGGCCATGTTGGCCAGGATCACCGTCGCCGCCACGGCCATGACGCCGAATTGCAGCAGTGGATAGTCCCGCTCCAGCACCGCGTCGACCAGCAGCCGCCCGGCGCCGGGCCAGGCGAACACCGCCTCGACCACCACGGCGCCGCCGATCAGCATGCCGACCTGCAGGCCCAGGATCGTCAGCACCGGCGGGAAGGCGTTGCGCAGCCCGTGCTTCAGTACCACCGCTGGCCGGCCGAGCCCCTTGGCGCGCGCGAAACGCATATACTCCTGGTTCAGCACGTCCAGCATGCTGCTGCGGGTCAGCCGCGCGATGCTGGCCGCCGTCGCCAGGGCGAGCGTGATGACCGGCAGCACGAAATGCGCCGCGCCGCCGGTGCCGCCGCTCGGCAGCCATTGCAGGGCGAAGCTGAAGACCAGGATCAGCGTGATGCCGAGCGCGAAGTTGGGTGTCGCCTGCCC
>JANQKO010000264.1 GCA_028281075.1 Alphaproteobacteria bacterium
GTCGCCGGCCGACCTCAGGCACCAGACCCTGCTGCACGACGACACGCCGGACGACTGGCGGGCCTGGCTGCTGGCGCTGGGGATCGACGATGTCGACCCGCGCTATGGCCACGCCTTCAACGATTCCAGCCTGCTGCTCGAAGCCGCCATCGACGGGCAGGGCGTGGCGCTGGCGCGCGGCGCGCTGGCCTCGCGCGACCTGCGCACCGGCCGCCTGGTGAAGCCGTTCGATGTCGAGCTGCCGGCGCGCTATGCGTATTACATCGTGCACGCGACCGGCGCCGGCCCGTTGCCGAAAATCCGCGCCTTCGTCGACTGGATGCAGTCCGTGGTGGCGGCCGAGAGTTCCGAAAGGTCAGGCCCGTAACGCGGGCATGTCGCGGAAGGCCTCGAGCGCGTCCGGGTTGGCGAGCGCCTCCTTGTTCTTTACCGGCCGGCCGTGCACCACGTCGGTGACGGCGAGCTCGGTGATCTTGCCGTTCACCGTGCGCGGGATGTCGGCGACCTGCAGCACCTTGGCCGGCACGTGCCGGGGCGAGGCGTTCTCGCGGATCCGCCGCTTGATCCGGGCGGTCAGCGCGTCGTCCAGCGTGACGCCGTCGCGCAGGCGGACGAACAGCACGACCCGGGTATCGCCGTCCCAGCGCTGGCCGATCACCAGCGCTTCCAGCACCTCGTCCAGCGGCTCGACCTGGCGGTAGATCTCGGCCGTGCCGATGCGCACGCCGCCCGGGTTCAGCGTCGCGTCCGAGCGGCCGTGGATGACGAAGCCGCCATGCGCGGTCTCCTCGACCCAGTCGCCGTGCCGCCAGACGTCCGCATAGGTCTCGAAATAGGCGGCGCGATAGCGCGCGCCGTCGTCGTCGTTCCAGAAACCGACCGGC
The DNA here is from genome assembly GCA_028281075.1 of Alphaproteobacteria bacterium. Taxonomy (GTDB): domain Bacteria; phylum Pseudomonadota; class Alphaproteobacteria; genus JANQKO01. Next base: position 885 of record JANQKO010000264.1, read on the forward strand.
ATCGAGGGAAACGACCGCGTGCAGACCAGTTCGCCCTGCCGGCCGACGACCCGCTTGCCGTCCTCGTCGAAGACCTGGGTATCCATGCCCAGCAGCGGGCCCTGGATCTCGCCGCGCCAGACCGGGCTGATCGGATTGCCGCCCATGAAGCAGCCGATGATGTCGGTGCCGCCCGAGATCGAGGCCAGGTGCAGGTCGGCCTTGACGTGCTCGTAGACCCAGTCGAAGCCCTGCGGCGCCAGCGGCGAGCCGGTCGACAGCAGCGCCCGCAGGGCCGAGAGGTCGTGCGTCCCGGCCGGTGTCAGGCCGGCCTTGGCGGCGGCGTCGATCCACTTGGCGCTGGTGCCGAACTGGGTCATGCCCTCGGTGTCGGCGAAGTCGAACAGGACGTTGCCGTCGGGATGGAACGGCGAGCCGTCGTAGAGCAGCAGCGTCGCTTCCACCGCCAGGCCCGAGACCAGCCAGTTCCACATCATCCAGCCGCAGGTGGTGAAGTAGAACAGCCGGTCGTCGCGCCCGATGTCGGCCTGCAGGCAATGCTCCTCCAGGTGCTTCAGCAGCGTGCCGCCGACGCCGTGCACGATGCACTTCGGCTTACCCGTGGTTCCCGACGAATACATGATGTAAAGCGGCGCGTTGAAGTCGACGCGTACGTAGTCGATCTCGCCGGCCGCGTGCGGCGCCAGCGCCGCGTCCCACATGACCGCGTTGCCCAGGCCGCCGAGCGGCGGCGCGTCGCGCGTATACGGCACCACGACGACATGCGCGACCGTCGGCAACTGGGCCAGGATGTCGGCGGCCTTCGGCAGCGTGTCGAAGGTCTTGCCGCCAAAGAAGTAGCCGTCGGCCGTGAACAGCACCTTCGGGCCGATCTGCCCGAAGCGGTCGAGCACGCCCTGCACGCCGAAATCGGGCGAGCAGGACGACCAGACCGCGCCCAGGCTGGTCGCCGCCAGCATGGCGATCACCGTCTCCGGCAGGTTCGGCAGCAGGCCGGCGACGCGGTCGCCCTCGCCGACGCCCATCCGCGCCAGCGCCTGCCGCAGCCGGGCGACGCCGTCATGGACCTCGGCGAAGCTCAGGCGCCGCGTCACCCGGTCCTCGCCCCGGAAGACCAGCGCCGGCGCGTCGTCGCGGCGGCGCAGCAGGTTCTCGGCGAAATTGAGGCGGGCGTCGGGGAACCAGCGCGCGCCCGGCATCCTGTCGCGGTCGGCGACGACCCGCTCGCCCCGGGTCTCGGCGATCACGCCGCAGAAGTCCCAGACCGTCTGCCAGAACGCTTCCGGCTCGGCCACCGACCAGCGGTGCAGGGCGGCATAGTCGTCGGCCCGCACGTTCCAGCGCCGCGCGACCTCGGCCATGAAGCGGCTGATGTTGGCCTCGGCCACGCGTTCGGGCGACGGCCGCCACAGCGGCTGATCCATGCTGCTCTCCAACTCTGCCCCGGCGGTTCCGGCGCAGTATCGCGGCTTCGACCGATGCCGCCAAGTGGGGTCTGGCCTGCGTCGGCCGCACTGGTGCAAGTGGATGGGGGCCATTAGACTCCCCGACCGATGTCCTTCATGTCGGTTTTTCCCGCCCAGCCAGCGATCGAGCTGTCGTGACGGTCGGCAACGGCCAGGCCATGCGCGGCCGGCTGCTGGCGCTGCCGGCCAACGTGCGCGGCGCGCTCTGGGTGCTGCTGGCGGCGACGCTGTTCGCCACCATGGGCACGCTGGTCAAGCTGCTGGGCGACCGCTTCGACAGCTTCCAGCTCGCCTTCTTCCGCGCCCTGTTCGGGTTCCTGGCGATCCTGCCCTTCGTTGTCCGCATGGGCTTCGCCGGCCTGCGCACCCGGCGGCCGGGCCTGCATTTCCTGCGCGGCATCGGCGGCGCCTCGGCCATGCTCTGCGGCTTCTACGCCATCACGCACCTGCCGTTCGCCGACGCCGTGTCGTTGAGCTATGCCCGCTCGCTGTTCCTGATCCCGCTGGCGGTGGTGTTCCTGGGCGAGACCGTGCGGGCCCGGCGCTGGACCGCGACCGCGGTCGGCTTCGTCGGCGTGGTGATCATGATGCGGCCGACCGGCGCCATCGAGTTCGCGACCTTCATCGCCATCCTCGGCGCCTTCCTGGTCGCCGCCGTCACCATCATGGTGAAGAAGCTGGCCGAGACCGACCGGCCGGAAACGCTGATCTTCTATTTCGGCGTGATCTCGACCAGCGTCGCGCTGCTGCCGGCGCTGCGGGTCTGGCGGACCCCGTCATGGGACGAGCTCGCCCTGCTGATGCTGGTCGGCGCCTGCGGCGCCGGGGCGCAATACTGCATGATCCGCGGCTTCCGCATCGGCGAGGCGACGGCGGTGATCCCGTTCGACTATGCCCGGCTGCTGATCGCCGGCGTCGTCGGCATCACCGTGTTCGCCGAGATCCCGGATGCCTGGACCCTGACCGGCGCCGCGGTGATCGTCGTCTCGACGCTCTACATCGCGCTGCGCGAGGCCCGGCTCGGCAAGCCGAAGGAACCGGTCGAGCCCTCGGTCAACCCGCCGGTGGTGCCGGCCGGGCCGAAGCGGGAGTAGGGCGGGACGCGGTGACGTCGGTCCGGTCTCGCCTTGTTCCGGCGACATCGGCGACCGATGGCCGATCCTTCGAGACGGGCCCTTGTCGGGCGCTCCTCAGAGCGTGTGAATGAATTACTCCCGACCCAAAAGAAGCCGTCATGCTGGCGCAGGCCAGCATCCAGCGGCATCGCAACCCGTTGAAAAACAACAAAAATGGATCCTGGCCTTCGCCAGGATG
>JANQKO010000284.1 GCA_028281075.1 Alphaproteobacteria bacterium
CTGGCGGCTCTGAACGGCTATCTGCTGGAGGCGATCGCGCTTGGCCTGACCGACCAGGTCGCCAAGCACACCATGATCGGCATCGGCATGTGGCTGGGCACGATCATGTGGTTCAACGTCTGGTTCGTGATCTGGCCGAACCAGAAAAGGGCGCTGGGCATCGTCGACGCCGACGCCGACACCAAGGCCAAGTCGGCGCGGACCGCGATGCTGTTCTCGCGCACCAACACCATGCTGTCGGTGCCGATGCTGTTCGCCATGGTCTCGGCGCAGAATCTGTTCTAGTCTCCGCGCCACGAAGTGTCTCGAACCGGGGCCGTCTGGCCCCGGTTTTTCTTCGCCCAACGGCCGTGTCGAAACCGTCGGCCGACACCATATCGATCCTGGAGGAAACGCCGCGCAGTCGAAGACGGAGGAGTAGTCATGGCTTTCGCGTTACCCGATCTTCCCTACAGCGGCGACGGGCTGGACCCGCATATCAGCAGCCGTACGTTGGAGTTTCACCACGGCAAGCACCACGCCACCTATGTCAACAACCTGAACAACCTGACCAAGGACAGCCCGCTGGCCGACAAGTCCCTGGAGCAGATCATCACCGAGACCGCGGGCGATGCCGGCAAGGCCGGCATCTTCAACAATGCGGCACAGGTCTGGAACCACACCTTCTACTGGCATTCGATGCGGCCAGGCGGCGGCGGCACGCCGTCGGGCGATCTCGCGGCCAGGATCGATGCCGCGTTCGGCAGCTTCGACGCCTTTGCCGAGGCCTTCACGCAGGCCGCGACCACCCAGTTCGGCAGCGGCTGGGCCTGGCTGGTCGCCGATGGCGACGGCCTGGCGGTCACCAAGACCGGCAATGCCGACACGCCGGTGGCGCGCGGCCAGACGCCGCTGATCACGCTGGACGTCTGGGAGCATGCCTACTATCTCGACTTCCAGAACCGCCGGCCCGACTACATCAAGGCCTTCCTCGATGACCTGGTGAACTGGGACTTCGCGGCCGAGAACCTGGCGAAGGCGTAAGCCGACCTCACGTTCGGGGGGACCGTCGCCCGACGGCGGTCCCCGAAAACGTCTCCAAGAAATCCGATGAGTGGCGTGTCAGCCCGCGGCGGTGTCAGGCGATCGGCACGAGAGCCGCGGCGACACGGCGCTCCTCGGTCAGCAGCACGTTGTAGGTGCGGCAGGCGGCGCCGGTGTCCATGGCGTCGATGACGATGCCCCAGTCGCGCAGCGCCCGGCGCAGGTCGTCCGGCACATGGGCGATCGAGCGGCCGCAGCCGATCAGCAGCAGCTCCACCGCCGGTTCGGCGTCGCGCAGCGGCGCCAGGCTGTCGGGCGTGACCGCGGCGATCTCGCCGCCGGTCCAGGGGATTGTGCGGTCGGGCATGACGATGACGGGGTGGTCGTAGCGCCGGTCGGCGATGCGGAAGCCGTTGTCGCCGTAGGCCTGGATGAGCTGCCGGTTCTTCAGGACGGGGGGCGAAATGTCCATGCCCGCGCCTAGTCCGGCTGCGCGGCCGGCACCGTGGTGTTGTCCTGGTCGTCGCGGTGGCGGCGGCTGAGGCCGAGGACGATCAGCAGCGGCGCGGCGACGAAGATCGAGGAATAGGTACCGACGATGACGCCCCAGATCATCGCCGCGACGAACCCCTGGATCACGGCGCCGCCGAAGATGAACAGCGCGAACAGCGCCAGCAGCGTCGTCAGCGAAGTCATGGTGGTGCGCGACAGCGTGTCGTTGATCGAGACGTTGAGCAGTTCCGGCAGCGGCATCTGCTTGTACTTCCGCAGGTTCTCGCGCACCCGGTCGTAGACCACCACGGTATCGTTGATCGAGTAGCCGACGATCGTCAGCAGCGCGGCGATCGTCGACAGGTTGAACTCGAGCTGCGTCACCGCGAACATGCCGATCGACAGGACGACGTCGTGGATCAGCGCGATCACCGCGCCGACGCCGAAATGCCACTCGAAGCGGAACCATATATAGACCAGCATCAGCACGACGGCGAGCACGACGGCGATGGTGCCGGCCTCGATCAGCTCGCCGCTGACCTTGGGACCGACGAATTCCTGGCGCCGGTAGTCGACCCCTTCGCCGATGGTCTCGGTCAGCTTGGCGCGGACCTTGGCGACGGCTTCCTGCTGCGCGCCGGCGTCGCCCGGCTGGCGCTCGATGCGGATCAGCACGTCGGTCTCGGCGCCGAACTCCTGCAGCTCGATGCCGCCCAGTCCGAGGCCGCCCAGGTCGTCGCGCATCTGCGCCAGGTCGGCGGCGCCCGGCGTGCGGATCTCGATCAGGATGCCGCCGCGGAAGTCGATGCCGAAATTCAGGCCCGGCGCGAAGCTGAGGATGGCGGACAGCACCACCGCCGCGACCGACAGGACCATGGCCGGCTTGCGCCAGTCGATGAAGCGGACGTTGGTTTTGGCCGGGACCAGTCGAAGCGTCAGCATGGGGCGTCTCTAGATCGGCAGGGCAACGGGCCGGCTGCGCCGCAGCCAGGATACCAGAACCATGCGGGTGACCATGACGGCGGTGAAGACCGAGGTCAGGATGCCGATGCCCAGCGTCACGGCAAAGCCCTTGACCGGGCCCGAGCCCATGGTGAACAGGATCACCGCGGCGATGAAGGTCGTCACGTTGGCGTCCAGGATCGTGCCAATGGCGCGCTGGTAGCCGGCTTCCATGGCCGCGAACGGCGTCTTGCCGGTATTGATCTCCTCGCGGATGCGCTCGAAAACCAGCACGTTGGCGTCGACCGCCATGCCGATGGTCAGCACGATGCCGGCGATGCCCGGCAGCGTCAGCGTCGCCTGCAGGGCCGACAGCCCGCCGAAGATGACGAAGACGTTGATGATCAGCGCCAGGTTGGCGACCAGGCCGAAGATGCCGTAGGCCAGGCCCATGAACACCATGACGGCGAGAAAGGCGATGATGCAGGCGATCTGTCCGGCCGCGATCGAGTCGGCGCCCAGCGACGGCCCGACCGCGCGCTGTTCGAGCACCGACAGCGGCGCCGGCAGGGCGCCGGCGCGCAGCAGCGTCGCCAGGTCGTTGACGCCCTGGACCGTGAAGCTGCCGGATATGACGCCCGAGCCGCCGAGAATGGGCTCACGGATCACCGGCGCGCTGATGACCTTCTCGTCGAGGACGATGGCGAACGGCCGGCCGACATTCTGACGCGTGGCGTCGCCGAACCTCTTGGCGCCGGCGGTATCGAACCGGAAGCTGACGACCGGCTGGCCCTCCTGGAAGCTGGGCTGCGCGTCGACCAGGTTCTCGCCGCTGACCATCACCCGCTTGCGGACGACGAAGTATTCGGACGGCGTGCCGTCCGACAGGGTCTCCGACGAGGGCAGCAGTTCCGAGCCGGCCGGCACCCGTCCGCGCAGGGCGTCGGCCGGACTGGTCGTGACGTCGACCAGCTTGAACGTCATCTTGGCGGCGGTCTTGACGATCTCGATGATCCGCTGCGGATCGTTCTCGCCCGGCACCTGGACCAGGATGCGGTCGTCGCCCTGGCGCTGGATCGACGGTTCGCGCGTGCCGAGCTGGTCGATGCGGTTGCGGACGATCTCGACCGACTGCTCCACCGCCGACTGCTTGGCCTGGGCGATGGCATCCTCGGTCAGGATGACGGCGATGCCGTTCTCGCCCCGGGTCAGGACCTCGATGTCGCTGCCGCCGCCGACGCCGGTGAGCGGGTTGATGGCGAGCGGGGTCGCGAGCGACTGGATCTCGGCGATGGCCTGTTCGCGCTGGGCCGGATCGCGCAGCGTCAGGGTCGCGGCGTCGCCCTCGACGCCCAGGCCCCGATAGCCGATGCGTTCGCCGCGCAGCTCCACGCGAATGCCGTCGACCAGGTTTTCCAGGCGCTCCTTGACGACCGCGTCGACGTCGACCTGGAACAGCAGGTGCGCGCCGCCCTGCAGGTCGAGGCCGAGATTGACCTGCTGGTTCGGCACCCAGCCCGGCCAGGCCTGGGTGGTCTGGCGATCGAAGAAATTCGGCACGGAGAAGAGCACGCCGATGACGCAGACCAGCGTCACCAGAATGATCTTCCACTTGTCGAAATAAAGCATCGCCGGGGTCCGGTCCGGCCCTACTTCTTCTGGCCGAAGCTGAACAGCGACTTCTTCTCGGCCGGCGCCTCGGCCTTGCTGTTGCCGCCACCACCGCTACCGCCGCTTTTGCTGCCCTTGACCGGCTCGCCGCGGGACAGCACGTCGGTGATGGTGCTGCGCACGACCTTGACCCGCACGCCCTCGGCCAGCTCGACCTGGCAGGTATTGTCGTCGATGACCTTGGTGACCCGACCGATCAGGCCGCCGCCGGTGACCACCTGGTCGCCCCGTCGCAGGGCCGCGACCATCTCGCGGTGATCCTTCATCTTCTTCTGCTGCGGGCGGATCAGGAAGAACCAGAAGACCACGAAAATCAGCACCAGCGGCAACAACTGGATCAGGAAATCGCCGCCGCCGGCCCCGCCGGCCTGTGCGTATGCGGGGGATATGAACATCCAAGTCTCTCCGGTCTGTCTGCGCGCCGTCGGCGGACTATAACCGTGGCCCTGTTCTTTGCAAGCGGCCCGCCCGTCGACAGGATTGCGCGGTCTGGTTGCGGATCCGGCTCCGGACCCGCGCATCCGGTGGCGAGTTGACGGGGGCCGTTCTTATGATAGGTTCTCGCGCCTTATATCAGCCGCCGCTTCCGGCCTGTCAACTCTCGTCGACCATCGACCGCCATCGCCGCATGCCCGCCAACGACGCCAATCTCGAACCGCTGCTGACGCGTATCGCCGAGGCGCTGGAGCGCCTGGCGCCGCCGCCGCCCGCGGCCGCCGATCTCGCTGCCGCCGACGCCTTCGTCTGGCACGCGGACACGGACCACCTGCAGGCGGTGACGGCCGTCAACCGCCTGGACCTGGGGCTGCTGCACGGCATCGACCGGAACCGGGATATCCTGCTGGAGAACACCCGGCGGTTCGCCGCCGGCCTGCCGGCGAACAATGCCCTGCTCTGGGGCGCGCGGGGCATGGGCAAGAGCAGCCTGGTGAAGTCGGTTCATGCCGCCGTCGCGGCCGACCATGGCGGCGCCCTGAAGCTGGTGGAGATCCACCGCGAGGACATCCCTTCGCTGCCGCGGCTGCTGAAGCATCTGCGCGACCGGTCGTCGTACTTTCTGCTGTTCTGCGACGACCTGTCCTTCGACCATGACGATACCAGCTACAAGTCCCTGAAGGCGGTGCTGGACGGCGGCATCGAGGGGCGGCCGGAGAACGTGATCTTCTACGCCACGTCCAACCGGCGCCACCTGATGCCGCGCGACATGATGGAGAACGAGCGCTCGACCGCGATCAACCCGTCCGAAGCGGTGGAGGAAAAGGTCTCGCTGTCCGACCGCTTCGGCCTCTGGCTGGGATTCCACAATTGCAGCCAGGACGAGTTCCTGACCATGATCCGCGGGTATTGCGATCACTTCGGCATCGGGATCGACGACGACGCGCTGCGGGCCGAGGCGATCGAGTGGTCGATGACGCGCGGCGCCCGCAACGGCCGCGTGGCCTGGCAGTTTATCCAGGATCTGGCCGGCCGCCGGAAAGTCCGGCTCTAGCCCGCCTTTCGCCGCCGTCGGCGGACCGGGCCTCCAGGTGGCGGGCCGGGTCGACGGCGACCGTGCCCTTGCGGATCTCGAAATGGAGCTGCGGCGAGGTGACGTTGCCGCTGCTGCCGGCCCGGGCCACGACCTGGCCGCGGCGGACCCGGTCGCCCAGCTTCACCAGCACCTTTTCGTTGTGGGCATAGGCCGTCATCCAGCCGTCGGCATGGCGCAGCAGCAGCATGTTGCCGAACCCCTTCAGCTCGTTGCCGGCATAGGCGACGACGCCGTCGTCGGCCGCGCGCACGGCGGCGCCCCGCCGGGTGGCGATATTGATGCCGTCGTTGCGCATGCCGCCCGGCTTGCCGCCGAAGCGGGAGATCACGCGGCCGTCGACCGGCCAGGCGAAGCCGCGGCCCGAGCGCGGCGGCGGTTTCGGAATGGCGCCGCGCGGCACGGCGATGGTCCGGACGGCCGCCGAGGGACGCGTCGCCGGCTGGGGCGCCGCCTCGACCGCGACGGTCGTCGCCGGCGGCGGCGCTTGCGTCGTCTCAGCCGCCGCCGTCCGCACCGGCGCGGTGGCGTTGCGGGGCGTCGATGCCTCGTTCAATCCTTCCGGCAACCGCAACCGCTGGCCGGCCGCGACCGTATAGGGGGCGGTCAGGCCGTTGGCGCGCACGATGCTGGGCATGTCGACGTCGTAGCGGCGGGCGATGGCGTAGAGCGTTTCGCCGGCGCGGACGCGGTGATAGCGCGCTTGCGGAATGATCAGGCGCTGGCCGGCCTGCAGCCGATAGGGCGCGGTGAGGCCGTTCGCCTCGATCAGGTCGCGCAGCGTGACCTGCGACTTGCGGGAAACCGCGTAGATCGTCTCGCCTGGCCGCACGCGATGGGTGCCGGGGCCGATACGCGCCGTATCGCGCGCGGTCGGGCGCGCGCGGGGCGCCGGCGGCAGTGACGCCGTGGCGGCGGGGGGTGTCGCGATCGCCGGCAGCGGCGTGGCCGTCACCGCGCGCGACGACGGCGGCGCGGTCCGCGTGGCCGGGGTTTGCCGGCCCGCCGCCGTGACGAAGGCGCTGGGCGGCGTCGCGACCACGGGCGGTGGGGCGGCGGTCCGGCCCGGCGCGACCGCCGACGGCATCGGCACCGACAGCGGCCCCGCCTTGAAGACGACCGGCGCCGGCTGCGCCGTCACGCAGGCCGGCAGCGCGGCCGCCAGCAGCGCCGCCACGGTCAGCCGGCGGAACCCGGCATTTGCCCCGGCGCAAATCATGCCGGCACTCTAGTCGGGCCGATTCGCCGGATCAATGGCGATAT
>JANQKO010000297.1 GCA_028281075.1 Alphaproteobacteria bacterium
AAGCGGGCCCTGCTGACCCGGATCCTGGCCGACCCGGCGCTGTCGCGGGTGATCGTCTTCGCCCGCACCAAGCACCGCGCCAACCGCGTTGCCGAGCAGCTCGGCAAGGCGGGCATCGCCGCCGAGGCGATCCACGGCAACAAGAGCCAGGGCGCCCGTCAGCGCGCGCTGAAGCGGTTCCGTGACGGCGACGCGCGGGTCCTGGTGGCGACCGATATCGCCGCCCGCGGCATCGACGTCGACGGCGTCAGCCATGTCATCAACTACGAGCTGCCCGAGGTGGCGGAAAGCTATGTGCACCGTATCGGCCGCACGGCGCGCGCCGGCGCCGGCGGGGTGGCGTTCTCGTTCTGCGACGCCGGCGAGCGCGGCTACCTGCGCGACATCGAGCGGCTGATCCGGCTGCGCCTGACAGTGGTCGGTGACGAACCGGCCGCGACATCGGCCGACGGCCCGCCCAAGGGCAAGACACCGCGCGGCAAGCCGAAACGCCGGCGCGGCCGGTCGCGCCCAGCCGCGGCCAACGCGAACAGGCCGCCGAAAACGGCACGGCGGTCCAGACGGGCGGCCTGACCGGGTCAGCCCGATGGCCCGTCGGTCAGGACGTAACGGACCTGCTCGATCGGTTGCCGGCGCGAGTTCGACCAGGCGGCCCGCCGGCCGGTCTCGCGAAAGCCGAGCTTGAGCAACAGGCGGCCGGAGCGCGGATTGTCGTGCGCGTGCGTCGCCGTAACGCGCTGCAGGCCGAGCTCGGCGAAGGCGAAACGCACGACGGCGTCCGCCGCCTCGAAGGCATAGCCCCGGCCCCAGCAGGCCGGGTCGAACCAGTAGCCGAGCTCGCCGGCGCGGTCCTCGATGCCGCCGATATCGGCGCAGCCGATCAGGCGGTCCCCGAGGCCGACGCCAAAGCGGTAGGCGCGGCCGCTTGCCCGCTCGGCCGCGTGCGTGTCGAGCCAGCCCCGGGCCTCGTCCGACGGATAGGGCACCGGGATCCGCCGGATCATCCGGCCGACGTCGGGATGGCTCAGGATCTCGGCCACCCGATCGGCATCGGCCGGCCACATCGGACGCAGCCGCAGCCGCGCGGTGGCGATGCTTGGCGCCGCGCGGATCGCCGCCGGCGCGTCGGTATCGGTGTCCATCGAGGCAAGCGACGCGATTGATTGTCCCTCGGCATAGATTTGCATCGACCCGATGACGTTCAAGCGTCAATCCCGGGCGGCATGGGTTGCGACGTCGGTAGCCTCGGACCGCATGACCGGCCGCGGATGCCGGCATATCGGCGCGATGGCCCCGCCCCGACGAGCGGACGCAATCGCCGGCCGGCGGCAATCGTCACGGTTGCGCCGGACGGCCGTTTCGGGAACGATGACGCCATGACCGGGCCCCGCACGAATGGCGCCGCCACGCCATGGCAGGCGCCGCCGCTGGCGCCGTTTCAGGCCGACGAGACGCTGCCCGCGCGCGTCGACGTGGTGGTGATCGGCGGCGGCATCGCCGGCGTCAGCACGGCGCTGTTCCTGGCCCGCGACGGCGTCTCGGTCGCCCTGTGCGAGAAGGGCCGGATCGCGGCCGAGCAGTCCAGCCGCAACTGGGGCTGGGTGCGCAAGATGGGCCGCGACCCGCGCGAGCTGCCGCTGATGATCGAGAGCATGGGCCTGTGGCGGCAGATGGACCAGATGGTCGACGGCGAGACCGGTTTCCGGCAAACGGGCATCGTCTATCTCTGCCGCACGGAAGCCGACATGGCCCGTCGCGAGGCCTGGCTGGAACATGCCCGGCCGTTCCAGCTCGACAGCCGGATCGTCCGCGGCGAGGCGCTGGACGCGCTGCTGCCGGGCGCGGCGCTGCCCTGGGACGGCGCGCTCTACACCGAAAGCGACGGCCGGGCCGAGCCGCAGCTCGCGGCGCCGGCGATCGCGGCCGGCGCGCGCAAGCTGGGCGCGACCGTGCTGACCGACTGCGCCGTGCGCGGGGTCGAGACCGAAGGCGGCCGGATCTCGGGCGTGGTGACCGAGAAGGGCCGCATCGCCTGCGCCGCGGTGGTGCTGGCCGGCGGCGCCTGGTCGGGCCTGTTCTGCCGCGGCCTCGGATTGCGGCTGCCGCAGCTCAAGGTGCTGTCGTCGGTGATGCGGCTGCAGCCGTTCGACGGCGGGCCGGAACCGGCGGCGATCGGGCCGGGCTTCGCCTTCCGCAAGCGGCTGGACGGCGGCTACACCATCGCCAACGGCACCGCCACCGTGGCCGAGATCGTGCCGGACAGCTTCCGCTACCTCATGGATTTCCTGCCGGTGCTGCGGATGGAGTGGAAGGACCTGCGGCTGCGCTTCGGCCGGCGCTTCTTCACCGAGGCACGGCTGGGCCGGCGCTGGGCGCTGGACGGCGTGTCGCCGTTCGAGCGCGTCCGGGTACTGGACCCGGAACCGGTGGCGGGCGTGCTGGACGCCGCGGCCGGCAACCTGCCGCGAGCCTATCCGGTGTTCCGGGACAGGCCCTACGCCAACCGCTGGGCCGGCCTGATCGACGCCACGCCCGACGCGGTGCCGGTGATCTCGGGCGTCGACAGGCTGCCGGGCCTCTATATCGGCACCGGCTTTTCCGGACACGGCTTCGGCATCGGGCCCGGCGCCGGCCGGCTGCTGGCCGACCTGGTGACCGGCCGCGCGCCGATCGTCGATCCGACGCCGTTCCGCTACGACCGCTTTAGCGACGGCACGCGGCCGCGGCCGATGGCCGGTATCTGACCCGCATTGGCCGTCCGGCCGTCAGGCGGCCGGCTCGTGGGCCTTCGGCCAGTAGGTGCCGAAACACCAGAGATAGCCTTCCGGATCGCGGCAGACGAAATCCCGGCTGCCGTAGCCGGTGTCGGTCAGCGGCATGACGATTTCGGCGCCAGCGTCTTTCGCCCGGTCGTGCAGGACATCGGTGTCGTCGACGGCGATATAGACCGCCTGGCCCGACAGCTTCGGGCCGTCGATCCGGCCGACCAGCCGGCCGAAGTCGTCGTCGCGGGCCGAGCCGACCATGACCATGCCCGAGCCGAGGCTGAGCTGGGCATGGGCGACGGTGCCGTCCGGACCGGGATGAACGACGTGCCGTTCGAAGCCGAAGGCGCCGACCAGCCAGTCGATCATGGCCGGCGCGTCACGGTAGCGCAGGGTCGGATAGATACGGGGCGGTTCCACCAGGTCGGTCGGCATGGCCGGTCTCCTTGCATGTCGCGGATGGCCCGACAGGTCCATCCGCGAACAGCCTCTACGCCATCCCGGCGCCGCGGTCTTGAAGGAATGTTACCTCCGCTGCCGGGCCGGTTCCCGGATGCCGCCCTCGCCGGTATCGCGGACGACATCGTCGCGGAGATCGCGGCCGGGACAGGCGTGCACGACCTCCCAGCCCTCCGCCTCGCAATGGTGCGCCCGCTGCCGCATGGGTCCGTCCGCCTTCGAACCGCCGACGCCGCAGTATGCGGCAGGTTGTCGTCGGGTGGCTGATGCCGATATGTGATGGTCAACAGAAATATAACATAAGTTAGAAACTTGAATTTCTATCCTTAATGTGGATTTTAAATATACATCAAAATGGTTGAATTTTCGGAATTTAATTCGCGAATTTATGATTTTGTTTAGTGGCGGGCGGGTAATCCCGGCGACGCAAATCGCGCTTGATCTATCAGTCGCCGAGGATGAATCCATGTCAGCAAATAACAATCAGACAGGCAAACCGTCCCGCGGCAGCCTGTTCGCCAACATGAAAATCGGCCGCAAGGTCGGCCTGGGATCGGGGGTGATCCTGGTCCTGTTGATGGTCGTCAGTGCCACGGCCTATTTCGGGCTTTCCGGTGCCAACGGGAACTTCAGCGATTATCGCTCGCTGGCCCGCCAGTCGCTGTCATTGGCGCAGGTGGAATCGAACCTGCTGCTGGCGCGGCTGAACGTGAAGAATTTCCTGCTGCAGCAGTCGACCGAAACCATCGAGGCCGTGCGCGAGCGCGTCAAGACCACGCTGAGCGCGATCAATGAAGCCGAGGCGCTGTTCAAGTCGACGCCGTCGCAGGCACGGGTCGAGTCCGCGGCCGAGGATATCGCGACCTACGAGAAGGGTTTCGAGGACGTCGTCACCCTGTTCAACCGGCGCAACGAGATCGTCGCGCAGATGAACCAGCTTGGCCCGCAGGCCGAGCGCAACCTGACCGAAATCATGCGCAGCGCCTTCCAGGACGGCGATCCCCAGGCCAGCTTCCTGGCCGGCAACGCGCTGCGCAACCTGATGCTGGCGCGGCTCTATGCCTATCGCTTCCTGGTCGACAACACCGAGGCCAGCGCCGACCGCGCCAAGCAGGAGCTGGGCGATTTCGCCAAGGTTTCGCAGCAGATGCAGAGCGAGCTGCAGAATCCGACGCGCCGCCGCCTGGCCACCGAGGTGAACGACCTGGCGGCGCAGTACCAGGCCGCCTTCCAGGAGGTCAACGAGTTGATCTTCAAGCGCAACGCGATCATCGACGGCACCCTGGACACGCTGGGACCGAAGGTCGCGAGCTCGATGGAGCAGATGCGCACCGAGGGCAAGAACCGGCAGGACCAGCTTGGTCCGCAGGCCTCGGCCGAGATGAATACCGCCGTCGTCGCCGCGCTGGCGGTGTCCGGGGCGGCCCTGCTGATCGGCACCCTGCTGGCCTACGTCATCGGCCGGGCGATCTCGCGGCCGGTGTCCGAGATGAGCGAGACGGTCAAGCTGCTGGCCGGCGGCCAGTCCGACGCCGAACTGCCCTGCATGGAGCAGAAGGACGAGCTGGGCGACATGGCCCGTTCGCTGGACGACATCCGCATGATCGGCATGCAGGCGGCCCAGGCCAAGGCGGCGCTGGATTCGGCCTCGGCCTGTTTCATGATCGCCGATGCCGACTTCAACATCGTCTATGTGAACAAGGCGGCGCAGGACCTGTTCAAGGCCCGCGAGGCGGAGATGCGGCAGGACGTGCCGAGCCTGGATGCCAGCAACCTAGTCGGCACCGGGATCGACATCTTCCATCCGAACCCGGCGCAACAGCGGGGCTTGCTGGCCGATCTGCGGCAGCCGCACGAGGAGCGGCTGACCGTCGGCGGCGTGATCTTCGACCTGGTGTCGGCGCCGGCCTTCAACGACAAGGGCGAGCGCATCGCCACCTCGGTGCAGTGGAACGACGTGACCGAGAAGCTGGCGCTCGAAGAGGAAATCACCCGGGCGAAAGCGGCCCTCGACGGCGCGACCGGCGCGTTCATGATGACGGACAACGACTACAACATCGTCTACGCCAACCAGTCCGCCCTGAAGATGACCCGCTCGTACGAATCCGACTTCCGTTCCGTCGTACCCAGCTTCGACGCCGGTAGCCTGATCGGCACGAACATCGACACCTTCCACAAGAACCCGGCGCATCAGCGGTCCCTGCTGGCGTCCCTGACCGGCGCGCACCATGCCCGCCTGACGCTCGGCACCCGCACCTTCGACCTGGCGGCGACGCCGGCCACCGATCCCAAGGGCGAGCGGCTGGGCACGCTGCTGGAGTGGAAGGACGTCACCGCCGAGGCCAGCATCGAGGGAGAGGTCAGCGGCCTGGTGCAGGCGGCCGGCGCCGGCGACTTCAGCCAGCGG
Organism: Alphaproteobacteria bacterium; assembly: GCA_028281075.1. GTDB lineage: Bacteria > Pseudomonadota > Alphaproteobacteria > JANQKO01. Next base: position 5,632 of record JANQKO010000297.1, read on the forward strand.
CTGGCCGAAGACGGCAAGCAGGGCTTCATGCTGGAACTGGCCAAGGGCATGAACGAGCTTGTCGGCACGGTCGATCGTGGCCTGAACGAGACCGTC
>JANQKO010000312.1 GCA_028281075.1 Alphaproteobacteria bacterium
AAGTATGCTCAATGGGTGGTCGGGTGGGGGAGCGGGATGGGTCGAGCCCCGGCCTATCTGGCCGGCATCAATCAGGCGGGAGGACGGCGCATGACCCGGATCGCGGTGCTGGATGATTACCAGAATGTCGCGTTGGAGATGGCGGACTGGTCAGTCTTGCCCGCCGATGCCGGTGTGACCGTATTCAACACGCATCTCGGCGATACCGATGCCGTCGCCGCCCGCCTCGCCGGGTTCGAGATCGTCGGCGCCATGCGCGAGCGCACGCCGTTTCCGCGCGCGCTGTTCGAGAAGCTGCCGAACCTGAAGCTGCTGGTCACGACCGGCATGCGCAACGCCTCGATCGATCTCGCCGCCGCCGCCGACCACGACGTCACGGTCTGCGGCACGCGCGGCCTCGCCCGCAACACGGTCGAGCTGACCTGGGCGCTGATCCTGGCCGCCGCCCGATCGCTGCCGTTCGAGGACCGGCGGATGCGGGACGGCGGCTGGCAGACGACGCTGGGCCGCGACCTCGAGGGCGCGACGCTGGGCATTGTCGGCCTCGGCCGCCTGGGCAGCCAGGTCGCCGCCATCGGCAAGGCCTTCGGCATGAACCTGCTGGCCTGGAGCCAGAACCTGACGGCCGAGCGCGCGGCGGCATGCGAGGCCACGCTTGTCCCGAAGGCGGACCTGCTGAGCCAGGCCGATTTCGTCACCATCCACCTGGTGCTGAGCCGCCGCACCCGGGGGCTGATCGGCGCCGCCGAATTGGCGCTGATGAAGCCGGACGCCTACCTGATCAATGCCGCGCGCGGCCCGATCGTCGACGAGGCCGCGCTGATCGAAGCGCTGCGGGCAAAGCGGATCGCCGGCGCCGGCCTCGACGTCTACGACATCGAGCCCCCGCCCGCGGACCATCCGCTGCGCCGTCTCGACAATGTCGTGCTGTCGCCGCATATCGGCTACGTCACCGGTGACACCTACCGGGTGTTCTACGGCGACATGGTCGAGGCGATCGCCGCCTATCTCGACGGCGCGCCGGTCCGGCGGCTGGAGGCCTGAACGGAAAGACGGATTTGATGTGAACATGAATAAAATCTCATATTCCAATTAACTTATTCTTGAAATCCCAAAATATAAAATTGGCGACGAAGCGAGTCCCCATAGGGGTCCGAGACACATCGATAAGGCGCAAATCTGTCAAACGGCGATGGTCGCATGGCGGGAATTGGGGGTGGATGCGGTGAGGTCACATGCACTCGAGCAACGGACATCCCGTCGTCGCAATGCCGTCGCGGCGGCTGAATCTTGGCCCCCTTGACGTCCTGGTCGTGGACGACAATCCACAGATCCGGCAGTTGCTGGTCACGATCCTCGATGCCCTGCACGTCAAGCATATCCGCGAGGCCGCCGACGGCGGCGCCGGCTTCAGGGAGATCCGCGCGGCGGCGCCGGATATCGTCCTGACCGACTGGGTCATGGAACCGGTCAGCGGCGTCGAGCTGGTGCGGCGCATCCGGCGCTCCAAGGAAAGCCCGAATCCGTTCCTGCCGGTGGTCATGATCACCAGCTCGTGCAGCTCGACCGAGGTGATCGAGGCGCGCGACGCCGGCGTCAACGATTTCCTGGTCAAGCCGATCACGCCGAAATCGCTCTATGAACGCATCGTCGCGCTGGTCGAACGGCCGCGGCCGTTCATCCGCACCGAGACCTTTTTCGGGCCCAGCCGGCGCGAGGACCGTCTGGTCGGCGATGGCCGCCCGGACCGGCCGCGCGGCGCCGGCGGCCGCTGACCGGCGTTCGAGGGGCGTGCCCCATGCGCAAGCCAGCGCCCAGGTCCACGGCGGTCAGGCGGGTCGGGCCGGGCAGGATCGAGGAAATCGTGCCGCCGAACCTGTTGCTGAAGAAGCTGGGGCCGGGACGCGGCATCGACCCGGAACTGCTGATCCAGGCCGAAACCGCCGTATTCGCGCTGCGCGCCGCCTTCGAGGAACGGTTCATGGCGGAGATCGACGGCCTGCAGAAGCAGTTCAACGACATGAAGCTGGCCGCGAGCTTCGAGATCGGGCGGATCGCGATGCCGGTCCGCGAACTGACCGGTGAAGGCGGTACCTACGGGTATCCGCTGGTCAGCCGCTTCGGCCGGTCGCTCTATCTGTTCATGGCCGACGTGAAAAACCTCCGCGACGAAGAGGTCGGATTGATCGACGCGCATTTCGACGCCATGCGCGCGGTCGTCGGCAGCAAGATCCGCCACGACGGCGGCAAGCTCGGCCGGCAGATGGTGATGGAACTGCAGATGGTGCGATCGCGGCTCGCCGTGCGCGATATCTGAGAGGCCGACCCGAAAAGGCGTTAATGAGATCAATATTTTGGCGAACGGCCACCCCACTTGGTCATTGCCGGACTTGATCCGGCAATCCAGGCAGCACTTGCCCCGGCCTCGGTCCTGGATCACCGGGTCAAGCCCGGTGATGACGAAAAAGGGATGGTCAACCAATTGAAATCAAACGCTTAATTTCGAGTCAGACCCTGAGAGTCCGGCTCGGCACGAAGCGCCAATGGACAGGTTTGTTCTTCGTGCCTTTGCGTCTTCGTGGTGAGTCTTTTTTCAGGTGCGGGAACCGGGTAGCCTGCCGGCCATGCCGCCCGAACCACCCATCGCCTCGGACACCGGCCTCGCGCGCCTCGCCCGCTGCGTGGCGCGGGACCTCGATTACCTGAACTATCCGCCGCGCGACTGGGTCGTGCCCCACGACGACGGCCATGGCGGCCGGCTCGTCGACGTCGCCATCGTCGGCGGCGGCATGTGCGGCCTGGCCGTCGCCTTCGCCCTGCGGCGTGTCGGCATCGGCAACATCCGGCTGATCGACGGCCAGCCGGACGGCCGGGAGGGTCCCTGGGTCACCTACGCGCGCATGGCCACCCTGCGCTCGCCGAAGCACCTGGTCGGCCCGGCGCTCGACCTGCCCGGCCTGACCTTCCGGGCCTGGTACGAGGCCCGGTTCGGCCCCGAGGCCTGGGCGGACCTGGGCCGCATCGACCGGACGATGTGGATGGACTATCTGCGCTGGTACCGCCAAGTCCTGGACCTGCCGGTCGAGAACGGCGTCAGGATGACGGCGCTGCGGCCCGAGGGCGCGGCGATCCGCCTCGACGTCGAACGGGTCGACGGCAGCCCCGGCGTGCTGCGCGCCCGCAAGGTGGTGCTGGCGACCGGCCGGGACGGCCTGGGCGGGCCCTACACGCCGGCCGTCGCCGCCGACCTGCCGGCCGACCGCCGCAGTCATTCGGCCGACGATATCGATTTCGCCGGCCTGCGCGGCAAGCGGGTCGCGGTGCTGGGCGGCGGCGCCTCGGCCTGCGACAATGCCGGCGTGGCGCTGGAGACCGGTGCCGCCGAGGTCCGGCAGTTCGTGCGCCGGGACGATCTGCCCCGGGTCAACAAGTCCAAGGGCGCGGTCTATGCCGGCTACGCGCTGGCCTTTCCGGAACTCGACGATGCCTGGCGCTGGCGCTTTCTGCACTACATGCTGGACCAGCAGGTACCGCCGCCGCGCGAGTCCCTGCTGCGGCTGACGCGCCACGCCAACTACCACCTGCATCTCGGCTGTCCCTGGCAGGGCGTCCGGGCGGACGGCGAGGGCATCGCCATCGACACGCCGCGGGGCGCCTTTCATGCCGACCACGCGATCATCGGCACCGGCTTCGACGTCGACATCGGCCGCCGTCCCGAGCTGGCGTCGCTCGCCGACAAGGTCCTGCTCTGGCGGGACCGGGTCGCCATCGACGACGGCGAGCTGTCGCGGCAGTTCGGCCGCTTTCCCTATCTCGGCCCGGATTTCGCCTTCCTGCCGCGCGATCCCGGCGGTCCCGGCTGGCTCGCCAACGTGCATTGCTTCAACTATGCCTCGACGCTGAGCCATGGCCCGGTCAGCGGCGACATCCCGCTGCTCGGCTTCGGCGCCGAGCGCCTTGCCCGCGCCATCGCCGCCGGCTTTTTCGCCGCCGACAAGCAGGCGCATTTCGCGGCGCTGCAGGCCTTCGACGAACCGGAGCTGCTGGGCGACGAATGGACCGTCGACGACGCCGACCCGCCACGGCGGCGGCAATCCTGATCAGCCGGCGGCGAGGCCGCCGGGACGAGGGCAGGCATGGCAATGCGCCGCATCGCGACATTTCCACGCGACGGCTATGCTAGGGCCCTGTCGAATCGGTGCCGGATACGGGCATGATCTTCGCGCAGGAGCCGCCGGCCGAGACGCCGCCGCGAGCCGCCATCTCGGCGCTCTACCGCAAGGACGAAACCGCCTGCCTGCGGGCGCTGCTGGCCGAGCTCGATCTGGCCGACGAGCAGCTTGCCGGCATCGACGCGCGGGCACGTTCGCTGGTGGCGGAAGTGCGCCGGCGGCGCGTCGGCGAAGGCGGCATCGACGCCTTCATGCACGAATACGACCTCGACAGCCGCGAGGGCGTGGTCCTGATGTGCCTGGCCGAGGCGCTGCTGCGCATCCCGGACGCCGAGACCGCCGACCGCCTGATCCGCGACAAGCTGGCCGACGCCGACTGGGACGCGCATCTCGGCCGCTCCGACTCGCTGTTCGTCAATGCCTCGACCTGGGCGCTGATGCTGACCGGCCGGGTGATC
>JANQKO010000426.1 GCA_028281075.1 Alphaproteobacteria bacterium
TGGCCTCGCCCTGGCCCGGTCCGGCCGGGTTGCGGCCGCGCGTCGGCTTCAGGCCGAACAGGCCGCACTGCGCCGCCGGAATGCGGATCGAGCCGCCGCCGTCGGTCGCGTGCGCCATCGGCAGCACGCCCGCCGCCACCGCCGCCGCGGCGCCGCGGCTGGACCCGCCGGCGCTGCGCGCCGGGTTCCAGGGGTTGCGCGTCGGGCCGTGCAGTTGCGGCTCGGTGGTGCCGGCGGCGCCGAACTCGGGCGTGTTGGTCTTGCCCATGATCACCAGGCCCGCGGCCTTCAGGCGCGTGGTGATGGTGCTGTCATGGTCGGGCACGAAATCGGCGAAGAACCTGCTGCCGGCCGAGGTCGGCACGCCCTTGTAGAAGTAACCGAGATCTTTCAGCATGTAGGGCACGCCCTTGAACGGCCCCGCCGGCAGGCCGGCCGCGATCGCCGTGCGGGCCTCGTCATACATCGTGTGGACGACGGCGTTCAGTTGCGGGTTGACCGCCTCGGTGCGCTCGATCGCCGCCTCCAGCACTTCCCCGGGGCTGACCTCGCCGTCCCGGATCAGCCGTGCCAGCCCGACCGCGTCATGCTTCGTGTATTCCGCAAATCCCGCCATGTCCGTTTCCTCCCGTGATCATGTCCCGATTGTGACACGATCCATGCCGGACAGCCTAGGCGCGCGAGCTTCCCTTTGCTTGTCGGCATCGGGCTCGACAGCAGTTCAGGACGCCGCCGTGGTTCGCGATCGGAATAACATCGTCTGGCGCGGCCGTCAGGTTCGAACGGCCCCGATTATCACCACCAAGGCGCAATGACACCAAGATCACGCCGAACGTCCGGCGATCGTGCCGACCGACCTTGGTGTCTTTGCGTCTTGGCGGTGAATCCTTCCTGACCGCCCCTGTCGCCGGGCATCGTCGTATTCGGAATTCAGCCCGCCGCCGTGATCATGTCGGCGGCCTTTTCAGTGATCATGAAGGTCGACGCGTTTGGTATTGTCCGAGGTGACGGTGGGGATGATTGAGGCGTCGACGGCGCGCGTCGCGTCATGGTTTGCATGGTCGGCAAACTCCATCATGTCCGTTCCCTCTGTTGTCATCCTGGCGAAGGCCAGGATCCATTTTTGTCGTTCTTGAACAGGTTGCGATGCCGCCGGATGCTGGCCTGCGCCAGCATGACGGCTTTCTTCGGATCGGACGTAGCTTCTTCACGGCCTCGCGGGCCGGCGGGCTTCTGCCCCGGTTACATCATTCCGAACGTCCGGCGATCGTGCCGACCGACCTTGGTGTCTTCGCGCCTTGGCGGTGAATCCTTCCTGACCGCGCCAGTCGGGTATCGTCGTATCCGGAATTCAGCCCGCCGCCCTGATCATGTCGGCGGCCTTCTCGGCGATCATGATGGTCGGCGCGTTGGTATTGCCCGAGGTGACCGTGGGCATGATCGAGGCGTCGACGACACGCAGGGCCTCGAGACCGCGCACCCGCAATTCGCTGTCGACCACGGCCTGGTCGTCGCTGCCCATCTTGCAGGTGCCGACGGGGTGATAGACCGTGGCGCCGGTCTGCCGGGCATGTTCCAGCAAGGCGTCGTCGGTATCGATGTCCTCGCCCGGCTTGATCTCGGGCCCGCGATAGCCGTCGAGCGCCGCCGCCCGCATCAGCCGCCGGCCGATGCGCATGCCGGCGACGATGGTGTCGCGGTCGAGCTGGGTGGCGAGAAAGTTCGGCCGCACCGTCGGCGGCGCCAGCGGGTCCGCGCTTTCGATATGGATGCTGCCGCGGCTCTCGGGCCGGAGCTGGCAGGGCGCGCAGCTTAGGCCGGGGAACTTGTCGAGGATGCGCTTCTGCGGATCGGCGAAGCTCGCCGGCATGATGTGGTACTGCACATCCGGCGTCTCCAGCTCGGGCCGCGTGCGCACGAAGGCGAACACCGTCGCCGCGCCCATGCTCAGGAACCCCTCGCGGCGGAAGGCGTAGCGCAGGACCTCGCCCACGAGCGGCAGGCCGCGGGCCCGCTCGTTGTAGGTGTCGGGCCGGGTGCCGCGCCACGACATGCGCACGACATAATGGTCCTGCAGGTTCTCGCCGACACCCGGCAGCGCCTGGCGCACGGCGATGCCGAGACCGCGCAGCCGGTCCGGCTGGCCGATGCCCGACAGCTCCAGCAGTTGCGGCGAGTTGACGCTGCCGCCGGCGAGGATCACCTCGCGGGCCGCCGTGGCCCGGCGTTCCGCGCCGCCGACGCGGTAGGCGATGCCGGTCGCGCGGCTGCCGTCGAACAGAATCTCCGTGGCCTGCGCGTGGGTTTCGACATGCAGGTTCGGCCGCTTCAGCGCCGGACGCAGAAAGCTCACCGCGGCGCTCGCCCGGCGGCCGTTGCGCACGGTGAGCTGGTAGTAGCCGACGCCCTCCTGGTCGGCGCCGTTGTAGTCGGCGTTGCGCGGCAGGCCGATCTCCTCGCCGGCGGCCACCACCGCGTCGCAGATCGGCAGCGCCTCGCTCTGGTCCGAGACGTTCAGCGGCCCGCCGGTGCCGTGATAGTCGTCGGCGCCGGTCTCCCGGTTCTCCGACTTGCGGAAGTAGGGCAGCACGTCGTCATAGGACCAGCCACGGTTGCCGAGCTGGGCCCAGCCGTCATAGTCGCGCGCCTGGCCGCGCACGTAGAGCAGGCCGTTGATCGAGCTGGAGCCGCCCAGCACCTTGCCGCGCGGCATCGGGATGCGGCGGTTGCCGGTCGCCGCCTCCGGCGCCATCTCGTAGCTCCAGTTGAAGCGCGGATCGCCGACGACCTTGCCGAAGCCGATCGGCACGTGCAGCCAGGGATTGCGGTCCCTGCCGCCCGCCTCCAGCAGCAGCACCTTCGCGTCCGGCCGCTCGGTCAGCCGGTTCGCCAACACGCAGCCGGCCGAGCCGGCGCCGACGATGATGTAGTCGTAGCTCATGCGCCGGCGCCGCCGGCGATGGGTCCGCTTGTCATGTGCCCGGTGTCCTCCCTGGTCGTCAGGGAGTCGATACAATGCGGGCCGGCCCCTTGTCGAGATCGACGGCGGGCGCCGCGACGCCCGCACCGGCATCGCGGCGCCCGGATCGAGAGTTTCTAGGGCTTCAGAACGGGATAGGCGTAGTCGTAGACCAGGTCCGTCGACCGCGCCGGTTCGTGACAGCCGAGGCAGTCCGCGCGATAGTCCGTGCTGACGGTCCGGGCCCTGTCGTCGGCATTGAAGAACGACCAGCCCCAGCCGTCGCCCCAGAGCGGATTGTTCGGGAAGCGTCCCTTCGTATCCTTGACCATGACGAAGTAGCCGGCCGTCGATGCGGCGCTCGTGGCCTCGCCGGTGGTCAGGGCTTCGGTCTTGCCGTTGAACAGCTCCTTCACCAGGACGGTGCCGTCCGGAAAGGCGCCGGTCCGGCGGTAGGCATCGACGGCGTCCCGCGGCGCATAGACCACGTGCAGGCCGACATCGGTGCCGGTATCGACATCGCCGGCGACCGACCAGGCACCCAGCATCACGTAGTCGGTGCGGAAGCCGTCGGGTACGCGGATGGCGCCGTCGGCGTCGACGGCGTCCCCGGCATAGGGCCGGTCGGTCATCTGGCTGTAGGCGGTGCCGGTGACCGCCAGCCAGATCGCGCATAGTGTCATCAGGACTCGGGTTCTGAGCATGTCGGATGACCTCTCTCGGTTCGTCCGATGCGGTGCGCGGCATCGGAATGTGCGGGCAAGGGAAACAGTTCTGTTTCCTCCGATATAGGAGACAAGTCTGTTTCCTTCGTCAATCGATGCGACGCCGTGTCGTCGTCAACAAAACGCGAGCGGAACGTGATATGAGCTGGAATGCGCTCGCCCATGCGCACGTTGCTGGCGGCGTTCGATTGCGGTATTTTGGGAGACTGATAGGTATCCCATCTTGGAGCTTCGCCGATGGGGCAGTCACCACGCCGCGAACATCTGATCGATACCGCGATCGCGCTGTTCGCCGCGCACGGCTATCACGCCACCGGGATCGACACGATCCTGGCCACCGCGGGCGTGTCGAAGAAGACGCTCTATCGGCACTTCCGTTCGAAGGAAGAGCTGATCCTCGCGGCCCTGAAGAAGTATGACGGCCTGTTCCGCAACGACTTCATGCGCCAGGTCGAGGCCCGGGCGGACACGCCGCGCGGCCGGCTGCTTGCCGTCTTTGACGTTGCCGCCGACTGGTTCCGGCAGAACAGTTTCTACGGCTGCATGTACATCAACGCGATCGGCGAGTATGCCGCGCCGGACACGCCGATCCGCCAGGTCTGCAGGGAGTTCAAGGCCCTGATGCGGCGTTATGTCGAGGACCTGTGTGTCGACCTGGGGGCACCGGACCCGGCCGGTCTCGCCGAGGAACTGGCATTGCTGCTGGAGGGCGCCATCGTGACCGCGCAGGTCTCGCGGACGCGCGAGCGGCCGGCTCGGGTCGCCGCGACCGCGGCCGCCGTGCTGATCGATCAGGCGACGGCCGGCGGATCCGGCGCGCGAAAAGACTGATCCCACCGCGACGGTTGTTGCGGGCTTGGTCCGCGCGGGTCTCGGACGGGCGGCGCCGGGCAGGGCGCCAAGGCGGTTCAGGCGCCG
>JANQKO010000347.1 GCA_028281075.1 Alphaproteobacteria bacterium
GCGGACGCGGCCTTCGTCGCCAGCCTCATGCACCAGATCGTCGCGCCCGGCAAATACGCCGCCTGGATCGCCCCACCCGCCCGCGGCATCAACAACCAGCCGGTGGATTTCGAGTATGTGCGGATGTGATCGAAGAACGAAAAAGACATCTATCTGCGGCTTCTATCGGAAAACGGAGGCTATCTTTGGGCTGTGAATATTTTTGTTTGCTGATCCCAGACGACATCACCCGACTTAATTAGCCCGCCTAGCACCGAATATGATAGATAGTCCTTTTGGCGACCCATAAAATCCGATCGAAGACTAAGCAAATCGGCAACTTGAGAATTTCTCAATCCTTCAGGATGCTTTCGGAGCAAACTTAAAACGGCTTGTTGAATCAGTGCAAGGCCGTTTTGAGCCATCCGCAGTTCACTTTCTTGAGACATAGTCGACCCTTCGAAATTCCATCTCAGCTACACAGGAAAGATCTGAAACTTCATTCAATAACTTTTGAAGTCCTGCTTGTGTTTTTATTTCGTATCATTACATAAATCTAATAGGGATAGTCCCTGTTAACGTACCGTGCGAAGAAATCACCCCGCCGGCATGACCATGGTGGGAGACCGTCGCCGGTGCCGGGACCCGAAGACATTGTCGTTCGACGGGCGGCCAGGCCCATGGATGCCGGCCTGCGCCGGCATGACAACGGGGGACAAGCCTTCGGCGCATTCTTCAAGGCCGCGTAGGCCAGCATGACCGTGGTCCGGGATTAATGACAAACTGCCCGGTCTTTTGCCCCGGTTACGCCTGGATTGCCGGATCAGGTCCGGCAATGACCAAGGGGGGAGGCCGTTCGCCGGGATATCAATCCCGTTGGTGGCTTATCGGGTCGGACCGTCAGGCAGGGATGACCGCCAAGGCGCCAAGACACCAAGGGATGGGCAGTCCGGGTGCCGTGCCGGCCGCGTGATCTTGGTGCCTTGGCGCCTTGGCGGTGAGATCAGCCGCCCTGCCGCGTCCGCGACGCGAGCCGGCTCGTTCGCCGACGATATGCGATGCCCATGGATACCGGCCTGCGCCGGTATGACCAAGGGGGAGACCTTCGGCGATCTTTAATTATGCTTGGCCGCGCTGGCCGGGGGTCGTGGGTTGACGGGCGGGGCGGGCGGACGTAAGCCATCGGCATGGGTGTGCTGGATGATGGGTGGCACGGGGACCGGCCCGTGTCGGACGTGCCGTTCACGCTGCGGCGGCGGGTCAATTGGGGCGACGGGGACGCGGCGCGGATCGTCTATACTGCCAAGTTCGTCGACTTCGCGCTGGAAGCCGCCGACTGCTGGTGGGAGGCGGTGCTGGGACTGAACTGGTACCAGCTCAACGTCGAGCACGATCGCGGCACGCCGCTGGTGGCGATGCGGTTCGACTTCGAGCGGCCGCTTCGGCCGGGGGATCGGGTCGATCTGACGGTCGGCGTCGAGAAGCTGGGGCGGGCGTCGCTGGCGCTTCGGGTCGATGGTGTGAAGGTGGGGGGCACGAAGGTCGGCGGCGAGCACTGCTTTTCGGCGGTGCTGACCGAGGCGCTGACGGTGCCGTCGCGAATGACGGCGACGGCGTTTCCGGACGACTTCCGGCGGCGGATCGAGGGCTATGCGCGGGAATGTGCGCTGCGCGACGGCGGCGTCAGAAGCAAACGCGAGGTGCTGGATTTCTGGTTCGGGCCGCCCGGCTCGCCGGCCCGCGGCACGATGCGCGACGTCTGGTTCCGGCCGGAGGATCCCGACGTGGCGGCGGCGTTCGACCAGGCGATCCGCGACGGCTTCACGGCGACCTACGAGGCGGCGGCCCGCGGCGACCTCGATCACTGGATGGCGACGGCGGACGGCGCGCTGGCGCTGACCATCGTGCTGGACCAGTTCCCACGCAACATGTTCCGCAACTCGCCCCAGGCCTACGCGACCGACGCCAAGGCGCGCGCCGTGCTGGAACACGTGCTGGCGCGGGGGTTCGACCGGGACACCGGCTATGTCGACGGCATGTTCTTCTACCTGCCGCTGGAGCACAGCGAGGACCTCGACCACCAGCGCCGCAGCGTCGCGCTGTTCGACCGCTTCAAGGACGATCCGGCGGCCGAGCGGGGGCTGTGGGCGGTGCGGCGGCATTTCGAGATCATCGAGCGGTTCGGCCGCTTTCCGCACCGGAATGACTGCCTCGGCCGGGAGAGCACGGCCGAGGAACTGGCGTTCCTGGAGGAACCGGATTCGTCGTTCTAGGGAGTCCGCCGATGTCCGCGCCCGAACCGACACATACCTATCGTGGCACGAAGCGCATCTTGCTGCTGATCATCGGCTGGATCTGCGTGGCGCTGGGCGGGGTCGGCGTGGTGCTGCCGCTGCTGCCGACGACGCCGTTCCTGCTGATCGCCGTCTGGGCCTTCTCGCGCAGCTCGAAGCGGCTGTCGGACTGGCTTTACGGCCATGCCCGCTTCGGGCCGCTGCTGATCGACTGGGACGCCTACCGCGTCATCCCGCTATGGGCGAAGTGCCTGGCGACGGTGATGATGAGCGCCAGCCTGACCTATGTCTGGTTCGTGGTCCAGCCGCCGCTGCTGGCCTGGCTGGCGGCAGCCGCCGTCTGCCTGCTGGCCGCCGTCTATATCTGGCGCAAGCCGCACCGGCGCCCGGCGCCGAGGCTCTCGACCTGAGCGGCCGCCGCTATCCGGCGCCGAGCTGGTCCGCCTTCAGGGTCCATTCGACGGTCTGGCGCAGGACCTTGCCGAGGGCGTCGTCGAAGGCGGCGACGATGGAGCGCATGTCGGTGCCGGTCGCCTGCTGCACGGCCTCGAAGTTGCGCGAGCCGATGATCGTGCGCTGCGGCTGGCGGATCAGCTTGGCGTTCAGGCGCACGCGCACGGTCGGCACCCGGGCGCCGTCCATGTACTCGGCCTGGAACTCGCGCAGCTCGCTCTTCAGGTTGTAGTCCGAGCGCAGGCCGATCGCCTGCCGGCCGACGGCGACGATGGCGCCGCTGTTCTCGAAGCTCTCGACCAGCAGCGTCTGCACCATGCGCGGCGCCCGCTCGGTCCAGTTGGCCTGCGCGAAATACTTCAGCTCGGTCGGATGGGTGCGCAGCGCGATGCGCTGCACGTTCAGGCCGCCGGACGCGATCGGCTCCTCGACCACGAGCTGCCAGGCGACCTGCGGCAGGCCGGTGGTGAAGGTGCTCTTCGGCGTCAGCGTGTAGAGATCGGTCGGCGGGCCGGTCAGCTCCTGAATGACCCCGCCACAGCCCGCGACCGCCAGGGCCAGCGCCACGGCCGCGCCGGCGGCGACGCCGCGCCGCCCGCGCGGCCGGGTTGTCAACGCGTCCCGCGACCTCATTCCGCCACCACCTCGCCGGCCCGATCGCCGAACAGGAACTGCCGGGGATCGCTCTCCAGGTCTTCCAACAGGCGCGACGTCGAGGCGACCAGCAGCCGCGCGTCCTCAATCAGCCGCGTGAACTCGACCACGCCCTGGCTGGCGAACAGGTCGAGCTCGGCCTCGTGCTTCATCAGGTAGTCCTCGACCCGGCGGCTGAGGCTGTCGACGCTGCTGGCCGCCGAGCGCACGTCGGTGACCAGCGGCGGCAGGTCGTTGTCGATGACGGCGTCGACCGTGGTCAGCGTGCCGCGCGCCACGGCCAGCGTGTCGTCGGCGCCGGCGGCGACGCGGTCCAGCGTGTCGATCAGCCGGTTCAGCTTGGCGACCATGGTGCCGAGGTCGCCGCTGAGCGCGGTCATGTTGACGATGATGCCCTCGAGCTCCTCGCCGCGGCCGGCAAGGCTGGCCGAGAGCGCGCTGGCGTTGTTGAGGATATTGGTGATGGTGGCGCGGTTCTCCTCGTCGACGATCCGCGACAGGCGGTCGACGAGCACGATCACCCGGTTGATCAGCTCGGGCGCGCCGGCGAAGATCTCCTCCAGCGCCGAGCGCGTCGAGGCGATCTGCGGCAGCTCGCCGTCGGCCGCTTTCAGCAGCGGGCTCTCGGGGCTGCCGCCGCTGAGCTGCACGAAGGAGACGCCGGTGATGCCCTGCAGCTCCAGCGAGGCGATGGTATCGGCGCGCACCGGCGTGCCGCTGCCGACCTCGACCACGACCTCGACCCGG
>JANQKO010000371.1 GCA_028281075.1 Alphaproteobacteria bacterium
CTCGAACATGTCGCGAACCCGGCTGGCGCCGACGCCGACGAACATCTCGACGAAGTCCGAGCCGGAGATGGTGAAGAACGGCACGTTGGCCTCGCCGGCGATGGCGCGGGCGAGCAGCGTCTTGCCGGTGCCCGGCGGGCCGACCAGCAGCGCACCCTTCGGGATGCGGCCGCCCAGCCGCTGGAACTTCTGCGGGTCCTTCAGGAACTCGACGATCTCCTCGAGCTCCTCCTTCGCTTCCTCGATGCCGGCGACGTCGTCGAAGGTGACGCGGCCCGATCGTTCGGTCAGCAGCCGCGCCTTCGACTTGCCGAAACCCATGGCCTTGCCGCCGCCGGACTGCATCTGCCGCATGAAGAAGATCCAGACGCCGATCAGCAGCAGCATCGGGAACCAGTTCAGCAGGATCGCGAACAGCGTCGGCGTGCCTTCCTCGTCCGGCGCCGCGTTGATCGTGATGCCCCGGTCGGCCAGGCGCTGGACCAGATCCGGATCGTCCGGCGCGTAGGTATTGAAGGCGCGGCCGTCGGTATAGTGGCCGGAGATCGACCGTCCCTTGATGGTCACGTCGCGAATTTCGCCGGAATTGACCTCGGCCAGGAAGTCGGAATACGCGCGCGTCGCGCTGGGCCCGCGCTGCGAAGGACTTTGAAATAGATTGAAAACGGCGAGCACCAGCAGGCCGATAATCACCCACAAAACGATGTTGCGGCTGAAATTATTCACGACGTTTACTTCTCCCGCGCCGCCGGCGCCTTGCTTGATGGCAGCTCGTGCCAGGACTTAAGGTCGACGCCCGTTCATTACAACATTTCCAAGCTAGGCATTAAAGATAATGTGACCAAATCGTTAGGCAAGCGTGAAGCCGTCCGGAACCAGCGCCTGGGCCGGCGCGAAAACGGCCGAAAGCAGCGGCTGGCTGGCGCTTTTCCGGGGCTGAAACGCGAAATGCGGTCCCGACAGCAGCCGGTCGCCGCGCCAGAGCGTGGGCAGGCCGGGCCGGACCGCGCCCGGCAACGCCGAGATCCCGGTTTCGTCGAGCTGGCGCCAGGCGGCCGTGCCCAGCCGCCGGACCCGCAATCCGTCCCCGTCCGCCAGCCGCTCGCCGTCCGCGATCCGCAGCCGGAAGCGGTCCCAGCGCAGCCGCTCGCCGGGAACGACGGAGCGGGTCTCGGTCAGGCGGCCGGCTTCGCGGCAGATCAGCACCCGTCCCGGCCGCGGCAGTAGCCGGCAGCCGGCCAGCGTGCGTCCGGCCGTGGCCGCCGGTCCGGCCAGCCAGCCGTCGAGCGCCGACAGCCGGTCGGCGCGCGGCGGATAGCCGCCGCCGCCGACGCACATCAGCAGGCGCGCCAGCAGCCGCCGGCGGATCGCCGCCGGCGCCGCCGCGTAGCGCGCCGGCGACAGCTCGGCATAGCCGGCCGGATGCAGATCGACGGCGGCGGCGGCCAGATCCGAGGCCATCGCCGACACCGCCTGGCGATGCCCGGCGAAGGCGCGCGCCGTCGCCGCCAGGCCCGCCAGCTCGGCCGCCGTCAGCCGCGCCAGCCGCCGGCGCAACCGGGACCGGCGGAAGGCCGGATCACGGTTGCTGGGATCCTCGATCCAGTCCTGCCCCCGGTTTTCGAGCAGGCCGACGAGCCGCGCCTTCGGCAGGCCCAAGAGCGGTCGCAGAATCCGCACGCCGGCGAACCGCGACAGGGCCGGCATGCCGGCGAGGCCATCGAGGCCGCTGCCGCGCGCCAGCCGCATGAGAAAGGTCTCGACCTGATCGTCGCGGTGGTGCGCCAGCAGCAGGTGCGGCACGCCGTTCGCCCGGCACCAGTCGGTCAGCAGGCGGTAGCGCGCGTCCCTGGCGGCCGCCTGAATGCCGCGCGTCGGCGGCGCGCCATGGTACGTCAGGGTGTGATGCGCCATGCCGAGGCCGGCGAGCCAGGTACCGACCTGGCGGCATTCGCCGGCCGCCGCGGCCCTGAGGCCATGGTCCACCGACAGGCCGACGACGCGGCCGCCGCGGCCGGCGGTCCAGGCCCCGGCGAGCACGGCGAGCGCCAGGCTGTCGGCGCCACCGGAGACGGCGACGGCCAGCACCGGCGCGTCCTCGAAGGGACCGAGCGCCGCCATGGCGGCGTCGAATGCCGCTGGCGGCAGCCCGTCCGGCGGCGCGCGCAAGACCGCCGCTAGCCGCAGTCCGTGCGCTGCTTCTGCCGTTCCGCGTTGTCGCGGATCCGGCTATCGACGTCGGGGAAGCTGCGCAGCAGCTCGTTCCAGGTGTTGCAGGCCTCGGCCGGCTGGCCCAGCTCGCGCAGCGTGATGCCGAGCTTGAGCAGGGTGTCCGGCGCCTTCGAGCTGGCCGGGTACTGCTTGATGCCCTGCAGGAAGGCGGCGGCGGCGGCATCGAACTGGCTGCGCACGTAGTAGGTTTCGCCCAGCCAGTACTGCGCGTTCGCCGCCAGGTCGTGGTCGGGATGCGCGACGAGGAAGGCCGAGAAAGCCTGCTCGGCGCGATCGAACTCGGATTTACGCAGCAGCGAAAGGGCGAAGTTGTAGCGCTCCATCACCGAGCCGTCCGGCAGCACCGGGGCCGGTGCCGCCGGCGCCACGGCGGCCTGCTGCGTGCCCGCGCGCCGGGCGGCCGCGGCCTGCACCTGCTGCCCGAAACCGGTGGCGGCCGGTGGCGCCCCGGCCGGCGCGGCGGTATCGGCCGCCGCCGGCGACGGGGCCGGACCGGCGCCGCGCTCCAACTCGCCCAGGCGGAAGTCCACATCGCCGACCAGCTTGTCGAGCCGGGTGCTGATCTGGCGCAGGCGGAAGCTCACCTCCTCGACCCGGCCGGTCAGGCTGCGCAACTCGTTCTCGAGCTGGGTCATCCGCACCTCGGCCTCGGCGATGCGCGCCGTCGACGGCGCCGGAAAGCTGTCCGGCGAGCGGGCGACGACGCCGCCGCGGGACGTTTCGCCGCGATAGACCAGCGGCTCCAGGTCGCGCAGGCTGCGCTCCAGCCGCTCGATCCGGTCGATCAGCGAATCGACGTTCTGCGCCGGTGCCGGGCTCGGCGGGACGACGATCGCGACCAGGGCCAGCATGGGAATGGAAACAATCGGATGTCGGATCATGGCTCGAATCCACCTGCTCTGCCGCGGCGGCATGTCCAGTGGCCGGGCGGCAGCCTGTCGAACGAATGCGGCGAAAATACGATCATCCGCCCGTCCGGAAACGCATGGGCGGAAACAGAAACGGGATGCCGGCCCGAGGCGGCCGGCATCCCGCCGATCTTGTCTGCTGGCGCTGGAACGTCAGCGCCCGGAAGCTAGTTGACGACGGCAACGCCGCGGCGGTTTTGCGACCAGCAGGCTTCGTTATGCGCGACGCAGCCCGGCCGCTCCTTGCCGTAGGAAATCGTCGCGATGCGGTCCGGATTGATGCCGAGCGCGATCAGGTAGTTCCGCGCCGACGTGGCCCGGCGCTCGCCCAGCGCCAGGTTGTACTCGCGGGTGCCGCGCTCGTCGGCGTGGCCCTCGACGGTCACGGTCACGTCGGGATACTGCTTCAGCCAGGCCGCCCAGCGCTCGATGGTCGCGCGCGACTGCGGCTTCAAATCGAATTTGTCGAAATCATAAAACACACGGTCGCCGACATTCTCGACGAAGTCCTCGTAGCTGCCGGGTGTCGGGCCGGCCGGCGTGGGCGTCGAGGAAACGGTCGGGGACGTGCTGGTCGTCGACTGGGTGCTGGTCGTCTGCTGCTGCGCGCCACCCTGCCCGCTGGTATCGGCGGACTCCTCCGGTGCCGTTTCGCAAGCGGCAACAAGCAACACCGCCGCGGCGAGACTAATGGCTTTTAATCCAAATTCTTCAAAGCGCATCAAGGAGGCTCCTTTTGACCGCTGACGCAAAGTTTCCCGGAGATGAGTTACAAGCTAGACGTTCGGTACCCGGCAAACGCTCCGACAATCGGCCCTGATTCCCATTTACCTGCGTCACCGGGAGTCGATACCTGCATTTGCGCGGGAATGTACTTAGATATGGTTAACGATTCAAGGGCGATAGCGGTGACCAAGCGGGATCGGACGCGTCGATCGGTGTCATTATTTCGCGATCGTTGTAACCGGTAAGGTCGACCGACCAGAGCCGCGTCCGACCGCCATTGCCCTGATCGTCTCCCGGCTCCTGGCGAAAGAACATCAGGACCCGGCCATTGGGCGACCAGGTCGGCCCTTCGACAAGGAAACTCTCGGCCAGCAGGCGTTCGCCGCTGCCGTCGGCCCGCATCACGCCGATGAAGAAGCGGCCCTTCGAGATCTTCGTGAAGGCGATCAGGTCACCGCGCGGCGACCAGACCGGTGTTGCATATCTGCCATCACCGAAGGAAATCCGCTGCACGCCGCTGCCGTCGGCGTTCATCACATAGAGCTGCTGGCTGCCGCCGCGGTCGGAATTGAAGACGATTCGGCTGCCGTCCGGCGAGTAGCAGGGCGAGGTGTCGATCGACGGATGCTTGGTCAACTGGCGGATCTGCCGCGTCCGCAGGTCCATGACATAGACATCGGAATTGCCGTTCCGGGCCAGGCTCATGATCACCCGGTTGCCGTCCGGCGAGAAACGCGGCGCGAAGGTCATGCCGGGGAAGTCGCCGAGCACTTCCTGCTTGCCGGTGTCGATGTTGTAGAGATAGACGCGCGGCTTCTCGGCGATATAGGACAGGTAGGTGATCTCCTGCCGCGTCGGCGAAAACCGCGGCGTCAGCACCAGGTGGCCGCCGTCAGTGAGAAAACGGTGGCCGGCGCCGTCCTGGTCCATGATGGCCAGGCGCTTGACCCGGCGGTCGGCCGGTCCGCTCTCGGCGATATAGACCACGCGCGTGTCGAAATAGCCTTCCTCGCCGGTCAGGCGCTTGTAGATCGCGTCCGAGATGATATGCGCGATGCGCCGCCAGTTGCCCGGTGTCGTGAAATAGACCAGCCCGGTCATCTGCTCGCCGGCCAGCACGTCCCAGAGCCGGAACTCGACCCGCAGCCGGCCGTCGGGCTGCAGCTCGACCTTGCCGGTCACCAGCGCCTGGGCGTTCAGGATCCGCCAGTCGGCGAACCGCGGCTGCACCTGCATCGATTCCGGCTTCTGGATGAACGACGCCGGGTTCAGCGGCCGGAACAGGCCCGACCGTTCCAGGTTGTTGGTGATCACGCCGGAGATGTCCCGGCCGGTCTGCGCGGACGCGCCGCCCGGATTGAAGAATTCGGGCACCGCGATCGGCAGCGGATCGACATTGCCTTGCGTGATGTCGATTTCCAGCGCCGCGCGCGCGGGGCCGCCGGCCATCGGCACCAGCAACACGATCAAGGCCAGCAGGCGCAGGCGCCAGACCGGATTCCGCGTAAGGCTACGATCCAGGATCATCCTTGCAACATCTCCTTCGGGTTGAAGGTCAGCGTGATCTCGCGCCAACGCTCATACTTTGTGACTGGCAGGTTCTTCAAGGGGCTGCACTTCTGCACGGCGCGGCGCGCGCTCTCGGCGGCGACCCGGAAGAATTCCTCGCCCGGCCGACTCATGCGCCCACCGTCGATGATCTCCGGCGGTCGGGCGAGCGATCCGTCCGGCTTGAGAAAGATCCTGATCTGAACGATCAGGTTCTCGGCGTCGCGGGCGCCGGCCGGAACCGACCAGCATTGCTGGATCTGAAACCGGATCGCATCGATCTCGCTCATCGTCAGCGGCTGGTCGGAACTGAGCGCCACGCGCGGCGTGGGCTTGCGTTCGGCCTGCGCCGCCTTTGCCGTCGTTTCCGTCGCCTTGGCGACCGGCGGCGTCTGGTCTTTCTTACGCTTATCCAACAGCGCGGCGATACGGTCGGCGCTGAAACGCTTCTCCGGCTTCACCGGCTTGGTCCGCGGCTTCGGCGCCTTGGAGAGATCGACCGGCTTGGCCTGCGGTTCGGGCTTCGGTTTCGGCTTGGGCTCCGGCTTCGGCGCTTCCGCCAACTCCTGCGGTTTCGGTTCCGGCTTCGGCGC
>JANQKO010000443.1 GCA_028281075.1 Alphaproteobacteria bacterium
CGAACGGCGACGTGCACCTGAACATCGTCGAGATCCGCAAGCCCGAGATCGACGCCAAGCTGGTGGCCGAGAACATCTCGCAGCAGCTCGAGCGCCGCGTCGCCTTTCGCCGGGCCATGAAGCGGGCCGTGCAGTCGGCCATGCGCCTGGGCGCGCTCGGCATCCGGATCAATTGCGGCGGCCGCCTGGGCGGCGCCGAGATCGCCCGGACCGAGTGGTATCGCGAGGGCCAGGTGCCGTTGCACACGCTGCGCGCCGATATCGACTACGGCCAGGCGACGGCGAAGACGGCCTATGGCACCTGTGGCGTAAAGGTCTGGGTTTACAAGGGCGAGATCCTGGCGCACGACCCCATGGCCCAGGAAAAGCGTAACGCCGAGGTGCAGCAGCCGCGCTGAGGCGTGCTGCCGCGTTAGCAAGAAGCAAGAGACGGTTCGACGATGTTACAGCCGAAGCGGACCAAGTTCCGCAAAGCCCACAAGGGCCGCATTCACGGCAACGCCAAGGGCGCGACCAGCCTGAATTTCGGGTCCTTCGGGATCAAGGCGGTGCAGCCGGCGCGTGTCACGGCGCGGCAGATCGAAGCCTGCCGGCGCGCGATCGTGCGCCACATGCGGCGCAGCGGCAAGATGTGGATCCGGGTGTTTCCGGACGTGCCGGTGTCCAGCAAGCCGACCGAGGTGCGCATGGGCAAGGGCAAGGGGTCGCCGGAATACTGGATCTGCCGGGTCAAGCCGGGCCGGATCCTGTTCGAGCTCGACGGCGTGGCGCCGGAGCTCGCCCGCGAGGCCTGCGCGCGCGGCGCGGCCAAGCTGCCGATGGCGGTCCGGTTCATTTCCCGCGCCGGCGGCGAGGCCTCGTCATGAAGGCGGAAGAACTGCGCGGCAAGACGGCCGACCAATTGAACGATCAGTTGCTGGACCTGCGGAAGGAAAGCTTCAACCTGCGCTTCCAACGGGCGAGCGGCCAGCTCGAGAACACGGCGCGTGTGCGTCAGGTACGCCGGGATATCGCCCGGATCAAGACGGTCCTGCACAAGATGCAGGCCGGCGGGAAAGCTTAGGAGCCGAGAATGCCCAGGCGTGTTTTGCAGGGGACCGTCGTCAGCGACAAGACCGACAAGACGATTGTCGTGCGGGTCGAGCGTCGGGTCACGCATCCGATCTACAAGAAGGTTATCCGCCGCTCGGGCAAGTTCCATGCGCATGACGAGAACAACACCCACAAGATCGGTGACATCGTGCGGATTCGCGAGTGCCGGCCACGGTCCAAGCTGAAGCGCTGGGAAGTCGTCGCCGACGACGCCGGCAACTGACGGGCGGGGGATTTCGAGATGATTCAGCCCGAGACCGTGCTCGATGTCGCCGATAATTCCGGCGCCCGGCGGGTGCAGTGCATCAAGGTGCTTGGCGGCTCGAAACGCAAATACGCGTCGGTCGGCGACATCATCGTCGTCAGCGTCAAGGAAGCCATCCCGCGGGGCCGCGTGAAGAAGGGCGACATGCATCGTGCCGTGGTCGTCCGCACGGCGAAGGAAATTCATCGGCAGGACGGCACGGCGATCCGCTTCGACCGCAATGCCGCGGTACTGATCTCGAACGCCGGCGAGCCGATCGGCACGCGCATCTTCGGCCCGGTGACCCGCGAGCTGCGCGGCAAGAACCACATGAAGATCATCTCGCTGGCCCCTGAGGTGCTGTAGATGGCGAAGAAATTCAAAGTGAAGAAGGGCGACAAGGTCGTCATTCTGACGGGCAAGGACAAGGGCAAGACCGGCGAGGTCCTGCGCGTCGACCGGTCGGCGAACCGTGCCGTCGTCGAGGGCCAGAACATGATCCGGCGCCACACCAAGCAGAGCCAGACCACGACGGGCGGCATTATCGAGCGCGAGGCCTCGATCCACATTTCCAACCTTGCGCTGGCCGACCCAAAGGACGATGCGCCGACGCGGATCGGCTACAAGTTCCTGGCCGATGGACGCAAGGTGCGGTTCGCCAGGCGTTCGGGAGAGGTGATCGATGTCTGATACCGCAGAGGTGACGATGCCGCGGCTGAAGACGCTCTACAACGACGTCTTGCGCCAGCAACTGATGGAGCAGTTCAGCTACACGAACATGCTGCAGGTGCCGAAGCTGGAGAAGGTCGTGCTGAACATGGGCGTCGGCGAGGGCGTCGCCGACCGCAAGAAGGTCGAGGCGGCGGCCACCGACCTGACGGCGATCGCCGGCCAGAAGCCGGTCATCACCAAGGCCTCGAAGTCGATCGCCGGCTTCAAGCTGCGCGAGGGCATGCTGGTCGGCTGCAAGGTGACGCTGCGCCGCGACCGCATGTTCGAGTTCCTGGACCGGCTGATCAACATCGCCCTGCCGCGGGTGCGGGATTTTCGCGGCCTGTCGCCCGGCAGCTTCGACGGCCGTGGCAACTATTCCATGGGGTTGCGCGAGCAGATCGTGTTTCCCGAGATCGACTACGACAAGGTCGACGAGGTGCGGGGGCTCGATATCAGCATCTGCACCACGGCCGACACCGATGACGAAGCGCGCGCCTTGCTGAGCGGCCTTAACATGCCGTTCCAAGGCGCCAGTGTTTGAGGACCTGGTATGGCGAAGAAGAGTGCCATTGAGAAGAATAAGCGCCGGGCGAAGCGGTCGCTTCAGTCGGCCGAGCGTCGCGCGCGTCTGAAGGAAATCGCCAGCGACAAGGACCTGCCGCAGGAGGAGCGGTTCAGCGCCCGCTTGAAGCTGGCGCAGATGCCGCGCAATGCCTCGCCGACCCGCGTCCGCAACCGCTGCGAGCTGACCGGCCGGTCGCGGGGCTTCTATCGCAAGTTCAAGATGTCGCGTGTCGCGCTTCGCGAACTGGGCTCCCGCGGCTTGATCCCGGGCCTCGTCAAGTCAAGCTGGTAGGAGGGCGACGACGAATGTCGATGACCGATCCGATCGGGGACATGTTGACCCGTATCCGCAATGGCCAGATGGCGCGCAAGACGTCGATCGTCACGCCGGCGTCGAAGCAGCGCCAGCGCGTGCTGGACGTCCTGGAGCGTGAAGGCTTCATTCGCGGATATTCGCGGACCGACTATGACGGCGGCAAGGCCGACCTTCAGATCGAGCTGAAGTATTACGAAGGCGAGCCGGTCATTCAGCGCATCAAACGAATCTCCACCCCGGGCCGGCGGGTCTATTCCTCGGTCAAGGACTTGCCACGGGTGGCGAACGGTCTGGGCATCTCGATCCTGTCGACGCCGCGTGGCGTGCTCTCGGACGCCGAAGCGCGCGACGCCAATGTCGGCGGCGAGATCCTGGCCGAGGTATTCTAGGAGGGGGCCATGTCGCGTATCGGTAAACTCCCCGTCCAGGTTCCCAGCGGTGTCTCGGTCCGGATCGATGGCCAGGACATCGCGGTCAAGGGCGGCAAGGGCGAGCTCAGCCTGCGCCTGGTCGACGATGTCACGGCGACGCAGGAAGACGGTGCCGTCGTGGTGACGCCGCGTGACGACAGCAAACGCGCCCGGTCCATGTGGGGCATGCAGCGCAGTCTGGTGCAGAACATGGTCACCGGGGTCTCGAACGGCTTCGAGATCGACCTG
Source organism: Alphaproteobacteria bacterium (assembly GCA_028281075.1). Lineage (GTDB taxonomy): Bacteria > Pseudomonadota > Alphaproteobacteria > JANQKO01. Next base: position 3,590 of record JANQKO010000443.1, read on the forward strand.
GAGATCCAGGGCGTCGGCTATCGCGCCGCGGTGCAGGGCAAGACGCTCAACCTGCAGCTCGGGTTCAGCCACGACGTCGCCTTTCCGATCCCGGACGGGGTGGCGATCGCCTGCGAGCGGCCGACCATGATCAAGGTGTCGGGCATCGACAAACAGCTCGTCGGCCAGGTCGCCGCCAAGATCCGCTCCTACCGCCCGCCGGAGCCCTACAAGGGCAAGGGCGTGCGCTATGTCGGCGAATACATCTTCCGCAAGGAAGGCAAGAAGAAGTAACGGTCATGGAAAAGGCAAAGAAACTCTTCCAGCGGCGGCGCGACCGGATCCGCTACCAGCTTCGCCGCGCGGCCAACGGCCGGCCGCGGCTGTCGGTGTTCCGGTCGTCGAAGCACATCTACGCGCAGATCATCGACGACGTGCAGGGGCTCACGCTCGCCTCGGCCAGCTCGATGGAAAAAGATCTGCGCGGCGGCTTGAAGACCGGTGCCGATACGGACGCCGCCAGCAAGGTCGGCAGCCTGATCGCCGAGCGCGCGAAGTCGGCCGGCATCACCGACGTGGTCTTCGATCGCGGCGGCTACCGTTATCATGGCCGGGTGAAGGCCCTGGCGGACGCCGCCCGCGAGGGCGGTCTGACGTTTTAGAAAGGCGTTGAAGAATGGCGCGTAACGACATGCGTGACCGCGATCGCGGCGAGAGCGAGTATTTCGACAAGCTGGTCCATATCAACCGCGTCGCCAAGGTGGTGAAGGGCGGCCGGCGGTTCGGCTTCTCCGCGCTGGTGGTGGTCGGTGACCAGAAGGGACGCGTCGGCTACGGCCATGGCAAGGCCCGCGAGGTGCCCGAGGCGATCCGCAAGGCCACGGAATCGGCCAAGCGCACCCTGGTCCGCGTGCCCCTGCGCGAGGGCCGGACGCTGCATCACGACTGCCAGGGCCGCCACGGTGCCGGCAAGGTCGTTCTGCGCGCCGCGCCGCCCGGCACCGGCATCATCGCCGGCGGCCCGATGCGCGCCGTCTTCGAATGCCTGGGCGTGCAGGACGTGGTGACCAAGTCGATCGGCTCGTCGAACCCCTACAATATGATCCACGCCACCTTCCAGGCGCTGCAGACGCAGGCCTCGCCCCGCATGATCGCCTCGAAGCGTGGCAAGAAGGTCAGCGATATCGTCGGCCGCCGCCGCAACGAGGCCGCCGGCGAGCCGGCCGAGGCCTAGGAGCGGTCATCATGGCGACCAAGAAGACCATTACCGTGACCCAGGTCCGAAGCCCGATCGGGCGGCCGAAGGATCAGCGCCAGACGCTGGTCGGCCTGGGCCTGAACAAGATCAACCGCAGCCGGACGCTGCAGGACACCCCGTCGGTGCGCGGCATGATCAACAAGGTCAGCCACCTGGTGCGGGTCGACGAGGCCGGCTGACCGGCGTTTTGGACGGGATTTTCGTAACATGAGACTGAATGAGCTTTCCGGCAAGCCCGGCGCCCACAAGAAGGCGAAACGTGTCGGCCGCGGTCCCGGGTCGGGGCTTGGAAAGACATCGGGCCGGGGACAGAAGGGCCAGAAATCCCGGTCGGGCGTGTCCATCAAGGGCTTCGAGGGCGGCCAGATGCCGCTCCACCGCCGGCTGCCGAAGCGCGGTTTCAACAACATTTTCGCCAAGCGCTTCGAGGTCGTGAACCTGGGACCGCTGCAGGCCGCGATCGACGCCGGAAAGCTGGACGCCGGCAAGCCCATCTCGGCCGCCGAGCTGCAGGCCGCGGGCCTGTTCCGGCGGCCTCACGATGGCGTGCGCCTGCTTGCAAAAGGCGAGCTGAAGGCAAAGATCGATATTACGGTGGCCGGCGCCTCGAAAGCGGCCGTCTCGGCCGTCGAGCAGGCCGGCGGCACGGTGACGATCGCCGCGCCGGCGCCGAAAGCCGCCGAGGCGGACGCCGCCGCGGCCACGGACGCGAGCTAAGGACCTCGGACGCACGAGAGGACCGCCATGGCATCCGCCGCCGAACAGCTAGCCGCCAACGTCAATCTGGGCGCCTTCGCCAAGGCGACCGAGCTGAAGAAGCGCATCTGGTTCACGCTGGGCGCGCTGATCGTCTATCGGATCGGCACCTATATTCCGATACCAGGCATCGACCCGGCCGCGCTGGCGGATATCTTCCAGCAGCAGCAGGGCGGCTTCCTCGACATGATCAACGCCTTCTCCGGCGGCGCGCTGGGAAGGATGACGATCTTCGCGCTCAACATCATGCCGTACATCTCGGCCTCGATCATCATGCAGCTCATGACCACGGTGTCGCCGCACCTGGAGCAGCTCAAGAAAGAGGGCGAGCAGGGCCGCAAGAAGATGAATCAGTACACCCGCTACGGCACGGTGGTACTGACCGTCGTCCAGGCCTACGGCATCGCGGTCGGGCTGGAGGGGCTGAACAGCAATGTCGGCTCGGTGGTGATCGATCCCGGCCTGTTCTTCCGCTTCACCGCCGTGGTGACGCTGACCGGCGGCACCATCTTCCTGATGTGGCTGGGCGAGCAGATCACGGCGCGCGGTGTCGGCAACGGCATTTCACTGATCATCTTCGCCGGCATCGTCGCCGAGCTGCCGCGGGCGCTGGCCAGCACGCTCGAGCTGGGCCGCACCGGCGCGCTGTCGACGCTGCTGATCGTGTTCCTGATCGTCATGGTGATCGGCACCATCACCTTCATCGTCTTCGTCGAGCGGGCCCAGCGGCGGCTGATCGTGCAATATCCGAAGCGTCAGGTGGGCAACCGCATGTTCGGCGGCGAGAGCTCGCACCTGCCGCTGAAGCTGAACACCGCCGGCGTGATTCCGCCGATCTTCGCGTCCTCGCTGCTGCTGCTGCCGCTGACGATCGCGAACTTCTCCAGCCAGGGCGGCCCGGAATGGCTGACCACGGTGACCTCGCTGCTGGGACGCGGCCAGCCGGCCTACATGTTCCTCTATATCGGCGGCATCGTGTTCTTCTGCTTCTTCTATACCGCGATCGTCTTCAACCCGGCCGACACGGCCGACAACCTGAAGAAGTATGGCGGCTTCATCCCGGGCATCCGGCCGGGCAAGCGCACGGCGGAGTATCTGGACTATGTGCTGACGCGGCTGACCGTCGTCGGTTCCGCCTATCTGGCGCTGGTCTGCCTGCTGCCGGAGCTGCTGATCTCGCAATACGCGGTGCCGTTCTATTTCGGCGGTACCTCGCTGCTGATCGTGGTCAGCGTGACCATGGATACCATGGGCCAGGTCCAGTCCCACCTGCTGGCGCACCAGTATGAAGGTCTGATCCGCAAGTCGAAGCTGAGGGGGCGGACGCGGTGAACATCATTCTGTTCGGCCCGCCCGGCGCCGGCAAGGGCACCCAGGCCCAGTTGCTGCAGGACCGGCATGGCCTTGTCCAGTTGTCGACCGGCGACATGCTGCGCGCCGCCGTGGCGGCCGGCAGCGAGCTTGGCCGCCAGGCGAAGTCGATCATGGACGCCGGGAACCTGGTCGACGACGACCTGATGATCGCCATCATCTCGGACCGGATCGACCAGCCGGACTGCGCGAACGGCTTCATCCTGGACGGTTTTCCGCGGACCATCCCGCAGGCCGAAGGCCTGGACCGGATGCTGGGCGAGAAGAACCTGAAGCTCGACCGGGTGGTCGAGATCGAGGTCGATGACCAGGCCCTGTTCGCCCGCATCGAGGGCCGGGCGCAGGAGACCGCGTCGGCCGGCGGCGGACAGCGGGCCGATGACAACGCGGAGACCCTGAAGAAGCGGCTGGCGGTCTATCACGCGCAGACCGCGCCGGTGCTTCCCTACTACGAAACCAGGGGCATGCTGCGGAAGGTCGACGGCATGGCCAGCATCGAGGAGGTGTCGCGGCAGATCGAGACAATTCTGCAGGCGGCGTAATATGTTGACTTATTTGGCGGATTTCTATAAACGGCAGCGGTCCCAGACACCGCAACCCGACGTCTCGCCAGAGGTCTTGCAAGAGCGAGGATTTGACACGTGGCGCGCATAGCCGGCGTAAATATTCCTACCAACAAGCGCGTTGAGATCGCGCTGACCTACATTCACGGCATTGGCCGGACGAAGGCGAAGGACATCTGTCAGATCGTCGGCATTCCGGCCGAGCGTCGGGTCAACGAGTTGACCGATCAGGAAGTCATCCAGGTGCGCGAGGTGATCGATCGCGACTACCTGGTCGAGGGCGACCTGCGCCGGGAAGTGGCGATGAATATCAAACGGCTGATGGACCTCGGCTGCTATCGCGGTCTGCGCCACCGCAAGGGCTTGCCGGTAAACGGCCAGCGCACGCACACGAACGCCCGCACCCGCAAGGGGCCGGCGCGGCCGATCGCCGGCAAGAAGAAGTAGGAAAGCGTCATGGCAGTCAGGGACCGCGGTCGCGTCCGCAAGCGCGAACGGAAGAACATTACCTCGGGCATCGCCCACGTCAACGCGACCTTCAACAACACGATGGTCACGATCACCGACGTGCAGGGCAACGTGATCTCCTGGTCGACGGCCGGCGCCCAGGGCTTCAAGGGCTCGCGGAAGTCGACGCCGTACGCGGCGCAGATGGCGGCCGAGAATGCCGGCCAGAAGGCCATGGAACATGGCATGAAGACGCTGGAGGTGTTGGTCAAGGGGCCCGGATCGGGGCGTGAATCGGCGCTGCGTTCGCTGCAGGCCTGCGGCTTCACGATCACCTCGATCAAGGACGTGACGGCGATTCCGCATAACGGCTGTCGGCCGCCGAAACGTCGCCGCGTCTAGGATTAGTATCCGGTTTCGCCGCGCCGCCCGACAAACCGGCCGGGCAGTGCCGCGCACGACACGTCACGGCCATCGAGGCCGGGAACGCAAGAGGTTAGAAGCGTGATCCAGAAGAACTGGCAAGAGCTGATCAAACCCAACAAGCTGAACGTCGAGGCGGGCTACGACCCCAAACGGTCCGCGACCATCGTCGCCGAGCCGCTCGAACGCGGCTTCGGTCTGACGCTCGGCAACGCCCTGCGGCGGGTCCTGCTGTCGTCCCTGCACGGGGCCGCGGTGACGTCGGTCCAGATCGACGGCGTGCTGCACGAATTCTCGTCGATTCCGGGCGTGCGCGAGGACGTCACCGACATTGTGCTCAACATCAAGGCGCTGGCGGTGAACCTCCACGCCGAGGGGCCGAAGCGCATGACGCTGAGGGCCGAGGGGCCGGGCGAGGTGACCGCGGCGCAGATCGAGACCGGCGCCGATATCGAGATCATGAACCCCGATCTGGGGATCTGCCACCTGGACCAGGGCGCGAAGATCGTCATGGAGTTGACGGTCGAGTCGGGCAAGGGCTACGTGCCGGCGGACCGCAACCGGATCGAGGATGCGCCCATCGGCCTCATCCCGGTCGACGCGGTGTTCAGCCCGGTGCTGAAGGTGGCCTACAAGGTCGAGAACACCCGCGAGGGCCAGATCCTGGACTACGACAAGCTGACCATGGACCTGGAGACCGACGGCACCGTTTCGCCCGACGACGCCGTGGCCTATGCCGCCCGCATCCTGCAGGACCAGCTCCAGCTCTTCATTAATTTCGAGGAGCCGCGCGAGGAGGTGGTGCAGGTCGAGCAGGAATCGCCGAAGTTCAACCGCAACCTGCTGCGCAAGGTGGATGAGCTGGAGCTTTCGGTCCGTTCGGCCAACTGCCTGAAGAACGACAACATCATCTATATCGGCGACCTGGTGCAGAAGACCGAGGCGGAAATGCTCCGCACGCCGAACTTCGGCCGCAAGTCGCTGAACGAAATCAAGGAGGTGCTGACCCAGATGGGCCTGCATCTCGGCCTCGAGGTGCCGGATTGGCCGCCGGACAATATCGAGGAAATGGCCAAACAGTACGACAGCGAGTTTTAGTAACCGATGACCGCCGCTGACCGGCGGCCGTCGGGAGACAACGAGGAAGATTGCCATGCGGCACCGTAATCGCGGACGCAAGCTGGGCCGGGACAGCGCGCATCGCCAGGCGATGTTCGCCAATCTGGCCTGCGCCCTGATCAAGCACGAGCAGATCAAGACGACCCTGCCGAAGGCCAAGGGCCTGCGGCCGATTGTCGAGAAGCTGATCACGCTCGGCAAGCGCGGCGGGCTGCATGCCCGGCGCCAGGCGCTGGCGCGGCTGCCCGAGAAGACCATGGTGGACAAGCTGTTCGCCGAGCTGGCCGAACGCTACGCCGACCGTCCGGGCGGGTATACCCGCGTGCTGAAGGCGGGCTTCCGCTATGGCGACGCGGCGCCGATGGCGATCATCGAGCTTGTCGACCGGAACCCCGACGCCAAGGGGCTGGATTCCGGCCCGGTGCAGACCGACGAGGACGACGAGGTCGAGGCCGCGGCCTGACGGCGGCCCGGCGTCGACCGCGACCAACGAGGGCAGCCGTCGCGCTGCCCTTTGTTTTTCCCGGACACCGGGCGGCGAACGTCGGCGTTTGGGGCTACCATGGCGTTGGCGGGCCGCGATGCGCGGCATAGTCCGTGGGTGAAGTCCGTGGGTGAAGAATGCTGGCCAAACACTTGATCCTTGGAAAACTCCTGGCCGTCTTGTTCGGCCTGCTGCTGGCCGCGCCCGCGGCCGGCGAAACCCGGCAGGTGCCGACCAGCCAGGCCCAGGTCCAGCTATCGTTCGCGCCGCTGGTGCGGCAGGCGGCACCCGCCGTCGTCAACATCTACACGACGCGGGTGGTCGAGGAAGTGGTCCGCTCGCCGCTGTTCAGCGATCCGTTCTTCAAGCAGTTCTTCGGCGACCGGTTCGGCCGCGAATTCGGTCCGCGCCGGCGGCGGGCCCGGAACTCGCTGGGCTCCGGCGTCATCGTCTCCGCCGACGGCCTGATCATCACCAACCACCATGTGATCGACAAGGCGGACGAGATTACCGTCGCGCTGGGCGACCGGCGGGAATTTCCGGCCGAGCTGATCCTGGACGACGAACGCACCGATCTGGCGGTGCTGCGCATCGACACGGAAGGCGAGGAACTGCCGTTCCTGACGTTGCGGGATTCGGATGAGCTCGAGGTCGGTGATCTGGTTCTGGCGATCGGAAACCCGTTCAACGTCGGCCAGACAGTGACCAGCGGCATCGTCTCGGCGCTTGCCCGCACTGGTGTGGGCGTCAGCGATTTCCAGTTCTTCATTCAGACCGACGCCGCGATCAACCCCGGCAATTCGGGCGGCGCGCTGATCGGCATGGACGGCCGGCTGGTCGGCATCAACACGGCGATCTTCTCGCGCAGCGGCGGCTCGCACGGTATCGGCTTCGCGGTGCCGACGACGATGGTGCGCGTGGTCCTGGAAAGTGCCCGCCAGGGCCTGGACTATGTCCAGCGGCCCTGGTTCGGCGCCGCGCTGCAGGCCGTCGATTCCGATATTGCCATTTCGGTCGGCCTGGAGCGGCCGTCGGGGGCGCTGGTGCGCGCGGTCTATGACGGCGGGCCGGCCGACCGGGCCGGTATCCGGCGCGGCGATATCGTGCTGGCGGTCGACGGCCTGGAGATCGACAACCCCAGGGGGCTGCAGTTCCGCCTCGGCAGCCGGCTGATCGGCGGGACGGTCATGCTGGAGCTCTATCGCGACGGCAATCGCCGCCAGGTAAGGCTGGACCTTGTCGAGGCCCCGGAAGATCCTCCGCGCAACGTGACCGAGCTGCGCGGCGCGCATCCGTTTGCCGGCCTGACGGTCGCCAACCTGTCGCCGGCGCTGGCCGAGCAGCTCGGCGTCGATGTGCTGGCACGGGGCGTGATCGTGCTGAAGGTGGCTCGCAACAGTCCCGCGCGCCGCCTGCGCCTGCGGTCGGGCGACAGGTTCGTCGACTTGAACGGCACGGCGATCGCGCGGATACGGGATCTGCGCGCGGTGCTGGACGCCGGCGGTCCGGACTGGCGTGCCCGGGTGCAGCGGGGCGACCGGACGCTCAATCTCTCGGTGCGCGGATGAGCAGCCTGTTCGAGGCCGCCGGGCTGGACACCGGACCCGCGCCGCCGCTGGCCGACCGCCTGCGCCCGCAGGCGCTGGACGAGGTCATTGGCCAGGGGCACCTGCTGACGGGCGAGGGACCGATCGCCCGCATGCTGGCCTCCGGCCGCCTGGCCTCGCTGGTTCTCTGGGGACCGCCCGGCAGCGGCAAGACCACCATCGCGCGGTTGCTGGCCCGGGAAGTGGGGCTGCATTTCGAACAGCTCTCGGCCGTGTTCTCCGGCGTCGCCGATCTGCGCAAGGCCTTCGAGGCCGCCGCGGCGCGGCGCCGCGACGGCCTCGGCACGCTGCTGTTCGTCGACGAGATCCACCGCTTCAACCGGGCCCAGCAGGACGGCTTCCTGCCCTATGTCGAGGACGGCACCATCGTTCTCGTCGGCGCCACCACCGAGAACCCGTCCTTCGAGCTCAACGCCGCGCTGCTGTCGCGCGCCCAGGTGCTGGTGCTGAACCGACTGGACGACGATGCGCTGGAGCAGCTCTTGCGGCGGGCCGAGGCGGCGCAAGCGCGCGCCCTGCCGCTGGACGCCGATGCCCGCGCGGCGCTGCGGGCGATGGCCGACGGCGACGGCCGTTTCCTGCTGAACCTGGCCGAGGAACTGCTGGCCTTGCCGCCCGAGGCGGTGCTGGATACGGCGGCGCTGACCCGCACGGTGCAGCGCCGGGCACCGGTCTACGACAAGGCCCAGGACGGGCATTACAACCTGATCAGCGCCCTGCACAAATCCCTGCGCGGCTCGGATGCCGATGCCGGCCTTTATTGGCTGGCGCGGATGCTGACGGCCGGCGAGGACCCGCTCTACATCGTCCGCCGGCTGGTGCGCTTCGCGGTCGAGGATATCGGCCTTGCCGATCCCGACGCCGTGCAGCAGGCGCTGGCGGCGAAGCAGGCCTATGACTTCCTCGGCTCGCCCGAGGGCGAGCTGGCGATCGCGCAGGCCGTGCTCTATCTGGCGACGGCGCCGAAGTCGAACGCGGCCTATCGCGCGCTGGCCGCGGCGAACCGGGCGGCCAAGGAGACCGGCTCGCTGATGCCGCCCAAGCACATCCTGAACGCGCCGACGCGGCTGATGAAGGACCTCGGTTACGCCCGGGGCTACGCGTACGACCACGACGCCGACGACGCGTTCTCCGGCCAGGACTACTTTCCCGAGGAGATGGAACGCCAGGGCTTCTACAGCCCGACGGAGCGGGGTTTCGAGCGCGAGATCGCCAAGCGCCTGGCCTACTGGCGCAAGCTGCGGGAGCGGCGGCCGGGACCGGCGGACTCGTGAACCTGCTGCTGGCGATCGCCGCGGGCGGCGCGATCGGTGCGCTCGGCCGGCATCTGGTCTCGTCGCAGTTAACGCACTGGCTGGGCGGCGGCTTCCCCTGGGGCATTCTGGCCTGCAACGTGGCCGGCTCCTTCGCCATGGGCTGCCTGGTCGAGCTGATGGCCTTGAAATGGTCTGTCGGCTTGGAGCTTCGCGCCTTCCTGACGGTGGGCATCCTGGGCGCCTTCACGACCTTCTCGACCTTTTCGCTCGACACCGTGCTGCTGCTCGAGCGCGGCGCCTATGTCTCGGCCGTGGTTTACGTGGTGACGTCGGTGGCGCTGTCGATCGGCGGGCTGGTCGCCGGCATGGCGCTGTTCCGCCAGGTGCTGGCATGACCGGCGTGCAGACCATGGAAGTCTCGGCCGATGACGACGGGCTGCGGCTGGACCGCTGGTTCCGCCGCCATTTTCCCGGCCTCGGCCACGGCCGGCTGGAACGCCTGCTGCGCAAGGGCGAGGTGCGGCTCGACGGCCGGCGGACCAGGTCGGGCGCCCGCGTCGCCGTCGGCCAGCGCGTCCGGGTGCCGCCGCTGGCGGACGCCCGGCCGCCACGCGGACCCGGGCCGGCGCCGGCCCGGCCGGAGGAGACGGCCTGGCTGTCGGACGCCATTCTGCATATGGACGACCGGCTGATCGCCATCAACAAGCCGGCCGGCCTCGCCGTGCAGGGGGGAACCGGCACCCACCGGCACCTCGACGCCATGCTGGACGCGCTTCGCTTCAAGGCGGTCGAACGCCCGCGCCTGGTGCATCGGCTGGACAAGGACACCAGCGGCGTGCTGATCCTGGGCCGCTCGGCGGCGGCCGCCGCCGCGCTGACCCGCGCCTTTCGCGAGCGTGCCACCCGTAAGCTTTACTGGGCGCTGGTCGCGGGCGTGCCGCAACCGCCGAAGGGACAGATCAAGCTGCGGCTGGCGAAGCGGCCGGGGGCCGTCGGCGAGCGGGTGCAGGCACACCCGACCGAGGGCAAGCCGGCGATCACGGACTATGCCGTTATCGACAAGGCCGGCCGCGGCGCCGCCTGGCTGGCGCTGCAGCCGGTGACCGGCCGGACGCACCAGTTGCGGGCGCATTGCGCGGCCATCGGCACGCCGATCTTGGGCGACCGCAAATATGGCCGGCGCGAGCAGTTCGCCGGTGGGCTGGGGGCGGTGCGGCGGCTGCAATTGCACGCGCGGTCGATCGAGCTGCCCGTCGATGGCGGCGGGACGCTGCGCGTCGAAGCGCCGGTGCCGCCGCACATGGCCGACTGCATGGGTGACTTCGGTTTCGATCCGGCGGCGGCCGACGATCCGTTCGCCGGGGACGACGAATAGGCGACCACGTTAAACTGAACGGCAATCACGATCGGGAGGTCAGACATGCCATATGCCGAGGCGGCACACGCCAAGCTGTACTACGAGGAAACGGGCCAGGGTTATCCGATCGTGTTCGTGCACGAATTCGCCGGCGATCTGCGGAGCTGGGAGCCCCAGGTCCGCTATTTCTCCCGCCGCTACCGCTGCATCACCTACAATGCCCGCGGCTATCCGCCCTCGGACGTGCCGTCTGACGTGGCGCACTACGGCCAGGACATCGCGACCGACGATATCGCCGCCGTCATGCGTGCCGCCGGTGTCGAAAAGGCGCATGTCGTCGGCCTCAGCATGGGTGGCTTCGCCTGCCTGCATTTCGGCATCCGCTATCCCGAGCTGGCGAGCGCGCTGGTCGTGGCCGGTTGCGGCTACGGCGCGCCCAAGTCGGGGCGGGCGCAGTTCAAGGCCGAGGCGGACGCGCTGGCCGAGCGCTTCGCCGCCAACGACATGGCGACGATCTCGGCCGGCTACGCGGCCGGCCCGTTCCGGGTGCAGTACCAGAACAAGGACCCGCGCGGTTGGGAGGAGTTCGCCAGCCAATTCGCCGAGCACGACATCGACGGCGCCGTCATGACGCTGCGCGGGGTGCAGGCCGGCCGGCCCTCGATCTACGACCTGGAACCGCAGCTCCGGAACATCGAGGTGCCGATGCTGATCGTCACCGGTGACGAGGACGAGCCCTGCCTCGACGTCAACCTGTTCATGAAGCGGGTCATTCCCAGCGCCGGACTGTACGTCCTGCCGCGCACCGGCCACACGCTGAATCTCGAGGAGCCGGCGGCGTTCAACGCGACGGTGCACGAGTTCTTCAGCGCCGTCGAGCGCGACCGTTGGGGCCTGCGCGATCCGCGCTCGGTTACCGACACCATCATGCTGGCGAACCAGGACAGATAGGCCGGCATCGGGGTCGACCATGTCCGCCGCCTTGCCGTTCGTGGTCTTCGACGTCGACGGGACGCTGGTCGACAGCCAGCACACCATTGCCGCGTCCATGGCGACGGCCTTCGATCTGCACGGCTATCCCCGGCCCGGCTTGCACGACGTCCGCCGCGTCGTCGGCCTGTCGCTGGTCGAGGCCGTCGCCCGGCTGCTGCCGGGCGAGCCGGACGCCCGGCACGCCGCCGTCGCCGAGGACTACAAGGCGGCGTTCTTCGCGCTGCGCAGCCGTGACGACCACGACGACCCGTTGTTTCCGGGCGTCCGGGACGTGCTGTCGGTTCTGGCGGCGG
>JANQKO010000648.1 GCA_028281075.1 Alphaproteobacteria bacterium
CGGTCCGGCGCGCGCCGCCCCGTCATGGTGGCGGCGGCGCTGGCTCGCGCTGTTGCTGCTGCTGGCGTTGGGGGCGCTGCGGGTCGCCGACCCGGCGCCGATCGAAGGCGCCCGCGTCCGGTTCTTCGATCTCTACCAGGAAATCCAGCCGCGCGAGATCGACCGGCGGCCCGTCGTCATCGTCGACATCGACGACGCCAGCCTGGCCGAACTCGGGCAATGGCCATGGTCGCGCGGGGTCATGGCCGAGCTGATCTCGGTCATCGCCGGCCACGGCGCCAGCGTCATCGGCATCGATATCCTGTTCTCCGAGCGTGACCGGCTGTCGCCGCAGAGCCTGGTCCGGACCCTGCCGGGCCTCGATGCCGCCACGCGCGAGCGTCTGGCCGCCCTGCCATCGACCGATGCCGCGCTGGCCGAAAGCTTCCGGCAAGCACCGGTGGTCATGGGCATCGCCGTCCGGCCCGGCGGCCCGGCCCTGGATTCGACCGTCGACCTGCCGGCGACGCCGGTCGTCATGCGCGGCGATCCGACGCCCTTCGTCCCGGCCTATGCCGGGCTGCTGCGCAGCATCGACGAGCTGGCCGACGCGGCGGCCGGCCGCGGCATCGTCAGCCTGGACCTGGAGCGCGACGGCGTGCTGCGGCGGCTGCCGCTGCTGTCGCTGGTCGGCGGGACGATCCGTCCGGCCTTCGCGCTCGAGGTGCTGCGGGTACGGCAGGACGAAAGCCTGCTGACGGTGACGGCCGACGTCGCCGGGGTCGGCGGCGTCGGCATCGGCCGCCTTGCCGTTCCCACCGACCGGCGGGGACGGCTGTGGATCAGCTTCTCGCGCCACGACCCGGCCCGGTTCGTGTCGGCGGCGGCCGTGCTGCGCGGCGCGGTGCCGGCCGACCGGTTCGCCGGCAAGGTCGTGCTGATCGGCACCACGTCCACCGGTCTGCTGGACATCGCCGCGACGCCGGTCGGCACCTCGATGGCGGGCGTCGAGATACACGCCCAGGCGGTCGAGAACATCCTCGCGGGCCAGGCGCTGCGCCGGCCGGCCAACGTCGCCGGGGCGCTGGAACTGCTGGTCGCCGTGGCTATCGGCCTGCTGCTGGCGGTCTGTCAGCCGCTGCTGAAGGCGCGCTGGTCGATCCTTCTGTTCGTGGCCCTGGTGTCGGGCACGCTGACGGTGTCCTGGGTCAGCTATGCCGAGCTCGGCCTGCTGCTGGACCCGACCTTTCCCGCCGCCACCGCCCTGCTGATGTTCCTGACCCTGCTCAGCGGCGCGTTGATCGGCGAGGAGCGGCGGCGGCAGGCGCTGGCGCTCGACGCCGCGCTGCGCGACCGCGCCCGCCAGGTCGAGCTGCGGCAGCTCCAGGACGAGTTGCAGAACGCGGCGCGGGAAAGCGCCATGGGCCAGCTCTCGTCGGCCATCGCACACGAGCTGAACCAGCCGCTGACCTCGATCATGGTCTATGCCGACGCCGCCCGGAACGCGCTGAAGCGGCAGGACGAACCGTCATCCGGCGCCGTCGGCGATACCTTAAGTCAAATCAGCGGCGATGCCGAACGGGCGACCGGCATTATCCAGGGACTGCGGGAACTGGTCGACGAGGGCGAGGTCTCGCGCCACCCGGAGGACGTCAACGCCGTGGTCATGGCGGCCGCCGAGTTGGCGTTGTCGGACTCCATCGCCCGGGACGTCGCGTTCGTCGACGATCTGGCCGACGCATTGCCGCCGGCACAGCTCAATCGCATTCAGATCCAGCAGGTCGTGGTCAAT
>JANQKO010000649.1 GCA_028281075.1 Alphaproteobacteria bacterium
GAAATCGACCTGCGTCAGCATGACCACGGCCACGTCCGTGTCGATGGCGGCGGCGACGTCGTCGGGCTCGGCGTGGCGGATGTCGTAATCGCCGCCCAGCAGGTCGACGACCCCCTGGGCGATATAGAGGTCGGTCGGAAAATTGCCGGCCTCGGTCACGATCACCCGGCGTTCCGGCCGCAGCCGCAGCGCACCGATCAGCAGCTTGAACAGGTTGATCGAGGTCGAATCGGCGACCGTCACCTCGTCCGGCGCGGCGCCGATCAACGGCGCCAGCCTGGCCCCCAGCCGCCGCGGCAGGTCGATCCAGCCGGCCGCGTTCCAGCTTCGGATCAGGCCCCGGCCCCATTCCTCCCGCACCGCGGCGTCGAGCCGGGCCGCCGTGGCCGCCGGCAGCGGGCCGAGCGAATTGCCGTCGAGATAGATCAGGCCGTCGGGCAGCACGAACCGCGCGCGCCAGGCCGCCAGCGGGTCGGCGCCGTCGTGGTCGAGGCAGTCCTGGCGCGAGATCGTCGTCATCCGCGGCAGAGTGCGGTAATCGGACCGGCCGGGCAAGGGCCAGGCGGGTGGGCAAGGCGGCTTAACGGGGCCGCAACGCTTTCGTGTTTCGGTTCCGTGACGGCCGGCATTGCGATGCTGCACCGCCAAAGCTATATTGCGGCGCAATATTCGAACCGTCCGTTTTCCCGTAAACCCCCGAAAAGGTGCGTTCAGTATGGATACGCAGGTCAACCCGCCGGCGCCGATCGACCTCCATCGCGCGCTGCACGGCTATTTCATCGAGGACATTCAGGAAGGCATGTCGGCCTTCTATTCCCGGACCGTGACCGAGGCCGATATCGTGCTGTTCGCCGGCATCTCCGGCGACTTCAACCCGCTGCATCTGAACCGCGAATTCGCCGAGCAGACCCGTTTCGGCGGCAATATCGCGCACGGCATGCTGACCGCCAGCCTGATCTCGACCGTGGTCGGCACCAAGCTGCCGGGACCGGGCGCTATCTATATGAGCCAGAACCTGCGCTTCACCGCGCCGGTCAAGGCCGGCGACACGGTGACCGCGCGGGTGGTCGTGACCGGGGTCGACGCGGCCAAGCGGCGCTGCCGGCTGGATACCAAGTGCACGGTCGGCAACCAGATCGTGGTCACCGGCGACGCCCTGACCATGGTGCCGTCGCGGGCGTCTTTCGAGGCCGGCGCGACTTGATTACCGCCCGTCCGGCGGCATAATCGCCGGAGCTGCCGACGGGCGCAGCGGAAACCGGGGCGAGATTCCATGCGCGTCGTGCGCGACTTCGTCGATTTGCCGGCCGATCAGCGCGGCGGCGTCTTTGCGCTCGGCAATTTCGACGGCGTGCATCGCGGCCATCGCGAGATCATCGCCACCACGGCGCGGCTGGCGCGGCGGTTTGGGGCGCCGCTCGGCGTGCTCACGTTCGAACCGCATCCGCGCAGCGTCTTCGCGCCGGAAGCGCCGCCGTTCCGCCTGACTCCGTTCCGCAGCAAGGCGCGGCTGCTGAACGCGCTCGGCGTCGAGCTGATGGCCACGCTCCGCTTCAACGAACGGCTCTATACCAAGCCGGCCGGGGATTTCGTCCGCGACGTGCTCGTCGATGGCCTGGATGTCCAGGGCATCGTCGTCGGCTACGACTTCGTGTTCGGCCACCGCCGCTCGGGTGACGCCGACCTGCTGGTCCGGCTCGGGCGGGATTTCGGCTTCGAGGTCTCGGTGCTGGCGCCGGTCACCCATGACGACGACGTCTGCTCGTCGACGATCATCCGGGTGAACCTGGAAACCGGGCGGGCGAAGCGCGCGGCCGAGCTGCTCGGCCACTGGTGGGAGGTCGAGTCCCATGTCCGCCGCGGCGACCAGCGTGGCCGCCAGCTCGGCTTTCCGACCGCCAACGTGTTCCTCGGCCGGCGCAGCCTGCAGCCGGCGCTCGGCGTCTATGCCGTGCATGTCGGCCTGCCCGCGAACGGCCGGACCACCTGGTTCCCGGCCGTCGCCAACCTCGGCTGCCGGCCCACCTTCGGCGGCGAATCGGTCGTCCTGGAGGCGCATCTGTTCGATTTCGACGGCGATCTCTATGGCCGCGAGGTGCGCGTCGCCTTCGTCGAGCATCTGCGCGCCGAGAAGAAGTTCGACGGCCTTGACGCCCTGAAGGCGCAGATCGCCGCCGACAGCGCGCAGGCGCGCGCGCTGCTGGCGCTGCCGGAAAACGCCGCCGACCGCTTCGCCGCCACCGTCGACCTCGCCAGCCAGCGCGAGGCCGGAAGCTGACCGGGCCTCGCCGCCTGTCACAACCGGTCATCCTGGCGAAGGCCAGGATCCAATCGGACGGTCGAAATGGATTCTGGCCTTCGCCAGAATGACCCATTAGGCATGTGGCGAATGAACGATTCTAGAATTTCGCGGGGGCAGGGATGCAGGAAGCCTTGAAGTCGGATGCGGGCGGTGACGGCCGCCGCGAACGCCTGATCGAGATCGTCGCCGCCAGGTCGCTGATCTGCGGCCGCGAGATGCGGCTCGTGTCGGGCGCCACCAGCCGGCACTATTTCGACATGAAGCCGACGATCTTCGATCCCGAGGCGCTGAACCTGATCGCCGACCTGATGCTGGAGGCGATCGGCGACGCGCCCGTCGACCTGGTCGGCGGCCTGGAGATGGGCGCCGTGCCGATCGCCGCCGCGGTCTGCCAGAAGAGCTTTCCCGACCGGCCGCTGCGCGGCTTCTTCGTGCGCAAGCAGCCGAAGGACCATGGCACCAGGCGCCTGGTCGAGGGGCTCGGCGACCGTGACCTTGCCGGCCTGCGCGCCGTCATCGTCGAGGACGTCACCACCACCGGCGGCTCGTCCATGAAGGCGGTGCAGGCGCTGCGCGCCGAGGGCGCGGTGGTCGAGACGATGTTGACCATCGTCGACCGCGAGGAGGGCGCCGAAGCCAACGTCGCCAAGGAAGGCCTCCGGCTGCTGCCCCTGCTGACGGTCAGCGACTTCCCGCTCTAGCGCCGGCTCAGGCCGCGTCCCAGGGCACCACCGTCAGCTCGGGCCAGTGCCGGCGCCAGCGGGCGACCTTCTTTTCGTAGATCCCGGCCGTGATCTGGCGCTTGTTGGGCCGCGCGGTCATGGCGAACAGGTCGGCGAGGCCGAACGGCGCGTAGATCTCCGGCCGGCCGTCGTGCAGGGTGACGGCGACGGCGGTCGCGGTGGTCGGCCAGGTGTCGATGGCGGCATGGACCGAGCCGTAGGGCGGGATCGCGTAGCCGAAACGATCCGCGTACCACAGATGTACCCGCGCCTGGTTCTTGACGTCGAAGGCGAGACCCAGGCCGCCGAACGCCTGGCTGAGCTCGGCTTCGAGCGCCGCCTCGGCCGCCGCGCCGAGGTCGGCGGGATCGAAGAAGACCACGTCGATATCGGCGATGCCGGTCCGGCCCGGCCGGCCGCTCAGCCGGTTCCAGACGCTCTGGGTCAGGCAGCCGGCGCCGACATGCCAGTCCGGCGGGCCGTGTTTCGCCAGCCAGGCCAGGATCTCCCACAGCCAGGCCTCCCGCCGGATGATGCCGGCAAGCCGGTCATGCAGGCCCGTCACCGGCGGCGGCGATTCGCGGCGGCCCTGTGGACAGGTCCGGTCGGGGCTGATAGAAGGCGGCGCATGCGCCAGCACATCGTGCGGATAGGGACCGATTCCGGCCGAATTACCGGCCCGGCCTTCGTCTGAGGGCCGGGACGCTTGGTCGTGCGCGGAGCCCGACCTCCAGCAGCCAATGTCGTTTTCCTTGGATCGCCAGCGGCGACGTTCATGTAAGGCGCGTCGATCATGACCACCGATTACAAATCCACCCTGTTCCTGCCACGGACCGATTTCCCCATGCGCGCGGGCCTGCCCAAGCGCGAGCCCGAGTTCCTCGCCCGCTGGGAGAAGATGGACCTCTGGGCGCGCCTGCGTGCCGCCGCCCGGGGACGCGAGAAGTTCATCCTGCACGACGGCCCGCCCTATGCCAACGGCAACATCCATATCGGCACGGCCATGAACAAGATCCTGAAGGACGTGGTCAACCGGTCGCAGCAGATGCTGGGCA